>DATJFU010000502.1:0-3144 GCA_035495495.1 Bdellovibrionota bacterium | reverse complement strand
GAGAGCTTGGCCAGGATCAGGTAGGCCTCGGGCTCTTTCATCAGCACGTAGACAAAGCTCGAGACGACCTTGGTGCTCTTCTTGATGTTCTCGGGCGTCGGCGCCTGAAAAAGACCGTCGACCACCTCGATCGCGGCCTTGCGCAGGGTCTCCATGCGGGCTTCGCGGGGGAGCCCCCCACTTTCACCGCCCGAAAGGATCTGGCGCTCGGCAAAGCGGCGGATGCCCTCGGCGTCGGCCTCGCTCACGAGCACAAAGGGGTGCGCGCTCAAGGCCAGCGGAGAATAGGGCTGCTCGGCGTCCCGGATCTTACGGACCCCGGCGCCCTCCCAGACGTACAGGGAGACCGAGGGCAGGGGAGGCATGCGGACGTCGACCTTGGGCACGAAGAGGGCCGTGGGCACCTCGAGGTACCCGTTACGGCGCGGTAAGCGGTCCGCAAAGGCCAGCTGTAGGGCCCTGCCGTGCTCCTGCAGTACGGGAGAGGTAGGGGTCCCGGCGGTCGCGTCCATAGGCTTATATTGTACCCCTTAGCCCGTGGCGGCCCAACCCCACCCAGGTCGCCGGGGACCCAGTCCCCCTGGGCAGGTGTATACGGCTTGGACAGGGGGGAGGCGACTTCCACCCCGCCGCCCGGGCGCCGGTAGGCCCCAGCTCGTTGAAACCTCAGGGCTTTGCCCAGGGCAATGAACGGGGCCTTGGCCAACAGATTTCAGCGGTACCTGGCACCCCCGTTGCTAACTTAAGAACCCGTGGATGCCGTCCCAGCGCAACGGGACGGTCGAGTGAGAGCTGAAGCGGTATTAGCTGTAGCGAACGCGAGAGTAGAAGAAGGAGCGCATCAGGATGTCTGCCAACTACGACAAGAATCAGCGGTTTTCGTTTGTTTACTCCAACCTTTATCAAATCTATCGGCGCGGCAAAGAAGCCGCCCGTAACGCCGAACTCCAAGGCATCAAGGACGCGGCGGGCGAGTCGTTCCACGTCCTGAAGACCGAGGCCGTGGAGAACCGCGCCCTCTGGCGCGGCCATGAGCCCGAGATTCGTAACTACCGTCCGGTGGAACTCGCCGGCAAGCGCATCAAGCGCTCGGTGCCCGAGCTCGAGGCCAGGATGCATCGCCGTCCCGCCCCCACGGCACCCGTGGCCGAGGACGCGACCCTGAAGAGTCTCAAGAGCAATCTCGACTCTTTGAACGACCTCCACAGCCGCCTGCGGTTCATGCTCGCGGAGTTGGAAGAGCTCACCAAAGAATAAAGGCGGCCGAAAAGGGCCCCTGCTAGAATCTCCCTCATGGATAACCTCACCCATTCCCTCGTGGGAGTGGTGATTCACCGCGCCTGCCGAAGGCTCGTGGACCCCAAGTGGGACCGGGCCCTCTTCTGGACGGCGGTGGTGGGGAGCAATCTTCCGGATGCTGACGGGCTGTTTGTCTGGGTCAGCGGCCACGTGCCGCTCGGATACCTGCTGCACCATCGGGGCTACACCCACACTCTGCTGCTGACGCCGCTCCTGGCCGTGATTTCGGTGGGCTTGGGCTGCCTGGTGACGAGGTCTCCGTGGCGGCCTCCAAAGATGCCATGGAAGGTGCTGCCCCTTCTCCTCGGCATCGCCTGGTTCTGCCTGCTCTTTCACATCGGCATGGACTCGTGGAACTCGTACGGCGTCCATCCCTTCTGGCCGTGGAAACCCGACTGGCGTTACGGCGACACGATCTTCATCGTCGAGCCCCTCATCCTGTTCGCCCTCCTGCCCTACGCCCTCTTCTCGACCACGGGCCGCTCGGCCCGCATCGGGTGGGGGATCGCGCTCGCCGCGATGGAGGCGCTCGTCTGCTTCGCCGGGGTTCTTCGCCTCCCGGTGATCCTGGTCGCCCAGGTATGGGGCGTGCTCAACCTTGCGGCTCAATGGAAGATCAAGCGTCACTCGGCCAGGTTCGCGGTGGCCCTCCTCGGGATGGCGGCGGTCTTCGGAGCCTACCGTGGCGTCAGGCATCAGGTGCTCGAGGAGGTCCGTGATGAGCTGGCTCAGGACGCCCCGCAGGAGAGGGTGATCGAGGTCATGACCGGCCCGGGGCCGGTGAACCCGTTCTGCTGGAGCGTCATGGTTTCGTCGGTCGGGCCCCAGGGCGATTGGATCACCCGCCGCGGTTTTTTTCATTGGACCCCCGGGTGGGAAGGGTTCAGCGACTGCGACCGCCTCGCCCCCGAGGGCACCTTCACGGCGGGTCCGGTCACGGTCCCCATTCCACCCCAGGGGCGTCTCGTCTGGCGGGGGCAGTACCAGTGGCCGCTTCGTGAGCTGAAGGCACTCTCCAGCAAGGACTGCGGTTTCGAGGCGCTGCTCAGGTTCGCGCGGTTTCCGGCCATCTCGATCGAGAAGAACCCGGTTCAACCGGGGGCCATCCTGATGGGGGACCTGCGGTTTGACCGCTCCAAGGGACTGGATTTCGCCGAGTTCGAGGGCGGACCTCACGCTCCATGTCCAAGGATGATCCCGTCCTGGGATTCCAAGACGCGCCGGACGATCCTCTCCGGAAGATGATCAGTGAACGATCTTGAGCTTGGCGGGCGACGAAGGGGCGGCTTCGGCGGCGTCAATGCCGCCCTCCGGAGCGTCTTCAACGGCCGCGGGCTGGTCGTCCTTACCTGGGCCGTCCATTTCCTTCACGCCGGTACGAAACGACGTGACGTGTTCGGCGTCCGTGGACGGAAACGCGTCCAAAATCTCTATCTGGTCGGGCTCGCCGGTTTCACGCGCGACGAGGACGTACCAGAAGGGATCCTTTGACGGAGCCTCGGAGGTTTGGGCGCCAAAATGCTTGATGAAGTGGAACATGCGCCGCCCCTCGCTCGAGATCTCGAGCGACCAGACCTGGTCGGGCTTCTCCAGCGTGGGCGCGATGCAGCCCTCGTACTTGGCGAAAACCTTGCGGGGGATGTCGCTCGCTTTGCGCCGGGCCACCAGCTCGGCCCGGATGGTCTCGTCGACCGTCCAGGGATCCGCGAGGCAGTCCAACACCGGTTCGGCCTCCTGGCCGGCTTCTTCTGAGTCGCTCTTCATGGCGGCTGGGTCTCCGTTGTTGCTCTTGGGGGTGCTCTGTTTCTCGGGCTGCTGGGCCAAGGGCGGGGCCGGCTTGACGGG
>DATJFU010000501.1:0-5268 GCA_035495495.1 Bdellovibrionota bacterium | reverse complement strand
CCGGCCCTTTGGCGCGACCTTTGGGGACGTGCTGACCAAGGCCCGTGACCAAGGAGGCCTCGACCTGGGGCGCGGGTACTCGTCGTTGGTGCTTCTGGCGATCCTGGTGACCGCGATCATGGTTTCGTACCGCAAGAACGGACGGGGATGGGTCATGGGGGCGGCGTCATGAACTGGCGACTCTTTGCGGCGACCTTTGGCTCGATCTGCATCGCTGAGCTCGGAGACAAGACCCAGCTCGCGACCCTATCGCTCTCGGCGGGCGGCTCGTCCCGCTGGTCGGTCTTCGCCGGGGCGGCCGCGGCGCTCGTGCTGAGCTCTGCGCTCGCGGTCCTGACCGGGGTGCTCATTTCTCAGTACATGTCGCCCGTGTGGCTCAGACGGATCGCGGGCGCGGTGTTCGTCGGGCTTGGCCTCATGATGCTCCTTCGCCGCTAGTTCACCGTGACCGAGAGTGGCACGGTGCGCAGCGTGCCGCCGTCCATGAACTGCACCCAGACCCGGTAATCGCCTTCTTCCGGAAACGCCACGTGGATCATGAGCTTGCCGCCCATGACCATGGGGTGCACGTGAATCAGCGAGTCTCCGTCGGAGGGCGTGATCACGATATGCGCTTGCTCGCCCAGAAACGGCGTGATCACCGGAGCCGTCCCGTCGTTGCGGGAGAAGGCCAGGGTCAGCATCGCGGTCTGCCCAGCGTTGAGGGCCGTGTTCGAGAGGGTGGCCACCGAGATGCCGTCAGCTCCCGTTCTCACGTCGCCGAGCTCGGGTTCATCGGCGTTAGCGGGCTGCCCCCCCGACACCAGAATGCGCGTGCTCGCCGCGAACTCGCTGTGGTCCGAGGCCAGCTGGCCTTGAAAGAAGACCCAGTAGTTTCCGTCCACGGGCAGATCCGTGGAGAAGTGCCACATGGATCCGTCAAAGGTCGGGTGCTCGTGGCGAAACTCCTTGAGTGCCGGATCGTAGACAAAGCAGTGGAGGAGTTTCTCGTGCGTGACCTCGAGGTCCGTGTCCTTGAGCACGATCTTCTTCTTGAGGTCCAGGAGATCAAAGTCCACCTGGACGGCGCCGGCCTGGGCGTGGTCGGCGCTCTCGAGTTCCACCGCCACGCGGGCCTCCTGGGGGTGGGCCCAGGCTTGGACAGAAGAGAGCAGGGCGATCAGAGCGAGGGTAGTCTTCGATGCGATGTTCATGGTTTCTCCGGTTTTTTGGGGTCAAGGTCCTGGTAGAAGCCCGCCAGGGTCAGACGATCGAGGCGGGCCTGGGCTGAAAGATAAAGCTGCTGGGCCGACTCACGGTCCGCGGTGAAGGCGATGGCCTTGAGGCGGAGCTCGGCCAGATCCGCCACGAACTCCTGGTCATCCAGGGTCGGGTCCCCCTGCAGGTGCCGCTGGATCAGCCACTGGGTCCGGGCGTTCACGGTCGAGAGCGACTCTTTGGCGGTGGAATAGGAACTCAGCGCCCCGTTCTGCTGGGCGGCGACGTCAGCCACGCGTTCTTCGATGAGGGAAGCGGTCTCGGCCCGGCGTCTCTGCAGCTCGATGACCGACGACTTGGCGATGGCGATCTTGGTGCCGAGATCAAAGCCCAGGTTGATGATGCCCTGGGGATCCAAGAAGCTAAAGGTGGCCTCTTTGACGCCCACGCGGGCCGCGGCGATGAGAGCGTCGAGTGAAGAGAGCTCGAGGGCGTGTTCCGTGGCGGGGCCGGTGAAAGAGGCGGCTTCTAGCGGCGTCGCCGATGCGATCGACGAGGCATCCACCGCCGCCACGGCGCCGATTCCACCCACGGGTGGCAGGGCGGTCGCCTGCGCGAGCGCCGCGGTCTCGGTCGTGAGAAGGGTCGCCATTCCCACACGGTCCAGCTTCAGTTCATTTTCGACGGTGCCAAAAAAGGCGGCCGATCCGGTGGGCAGGACTCCGGCCTGTTCCTCGGCGGACAGAAAGGCGTGGGTCGCTCCCATCCACGCGAGCTCCGCGTCCACGGCACCGGCGACGGCCTGGTCGCGTGCCACCATGTAGCAAAGGTCCTGTACGGCGTTCATCTCATTGCCGCGGAGGGAGGCGAGCGACTTCTCCTCGGCCACGGCCAGGGACTTGGCCTCCTGGAGCTGAAACCAGTGCGACGGAAAGATAAAGGGCAGCAGATTGCCTACGGCGCTCAGGTAGTCGCCCATGAAGATCCCGACGATCTCCTTGACGTTGAGCCGTGGGAGGAGCGCGGCGCGGGCCGCGCGGATAGACTCCCGGGCGCGGTAGGCGCGCTCGGCCTCTTCTGAGACCGCGTAGTTCACGAACTTGGCGCGGCCCACGAGCTCGTCGACGGTGTAGGTCGCGCCCGCGGCGACGGGTGCCGGGGCGGTCAAATCCCGGGTCAGACGCAAGGACTCGGTCTCGCCAGAGGGGCCGGTGAGATTCAAGTTGAGCTGGCCCGCGGGCCAGCAGAAGTGGGCTTGCCATCCCTCACTCGCGCCGGATGCGCACGCGTCCTGTGGGACACCGAGTGAGACCGCCATCGTGCCGGCTTGGCCCAACGAGATCTCGACGGAGGCGGCGCCCGCGTGGGTGACACGCACGCCGTAGCGGCGGACCTTGGAACTCGCGAGCGCGTCGACGACGTCAAAGCCGAGGACGCGGTCCCCGTGGTCATGATCCCACTTGGGGACGCGCGCGCTCACAAAGAGACGCGCCGGTCCCGCGGTGCGCGTGCCGTAATAGTTGCCGCTCAGGTCCGGGGTGCCGTTTCCGGAGTCGCACGCGGTCATGGCCATTGCGCCCAGAAGGAGCAGCGCGGATGTCACTCGCTTCGTCACGTGATTGACCTAATACCCCAGGGGGGTATAGGTCAACCGCATGGCCGTCGCATCTCGTGGCAAGAGTCACGTTCTGAAAAAGAAGATTCCACCGCATAGCGTTACGGCGCCAGTCAGTCATCCCGACCATTCCCAGGTCCTGGGACGCCTCCGGCGCGCGCAAGGGCAGCTTGCGGGCATCGAGAAGATGATTCTCGAGCGCCGCTACTGCGTGGACATTCTGGTGCAGTTTCGCGCGGCCGTGGCCGCGCTCAAGGGAGCCGAGGCCGCGGTCCTTGAGCGGCACGTTCGGGGATGCGTGCGTTCGGCGGTCGCCTCCCGCGATGCCAAGGCGTCCGAAGACAAGGTGAACGAGCTCGTGGAGCTGCTGCTCCGGCTGCAGAACTGAGGAGAGAGTAAAGATGCGGATGAACACCCTTCTCCTCGGAGCACTGACGCTGGGATCCACCGCCGCCCTGGCCGCCGCTCCCGCGCCGGTCGACTACGATCTCTATCGTTCGCTCGTGATTTCGGTGCGGACCCAGGGCGCGTTTCGCGTCCCCATGCCCGACGGCCATGACCTGGGGCTTTCATTCCACCTGGAGCTCGCGCAGCCACTCCAAGAGCGCCCGCTCGTTGCCGACCTGCCGGTAGACGCGTCGGGAGACCACTACGTACGCGCCTTCTGGGACCGCCTGATGCTCAAGGACGGTTCGGCCCTGAACGTCGGCACCGACCGACCTCCCCTCACCTGCGTGTACGTTCAGGGGCAGGACAACCGGTTCTCGGGCAAGACCTCGCCCCTCACTCCGGATTTTCTGCTCAAGGTGTACCTCGTGGCCAACGACTTCAGCTGCACGGGCCCGATCAATCCGGGCTGGCCCGAGACGACGGGGGTCAAGGAGACCTGGGATACGTACCTCTACTATGAGGTGCGCGATCCGACGCTCATGCTGCCCACGGCTCCGCGGATCCGGTACCGGTGGAACGAGTTTCAAGCCGTGTTTTGGAACGGGGGCCTACCGTGAAGCGCCTGACGTGGACTCTCGTGGTCGTGGGTCTGTTTGTTGCCGCCGCTTCGGCGCATGAGACCCGGGGGGAGACGGTCTGGTACCCCATGCCCGACGAGGCCTACCTCTTTGGCACCCGTTATCCCGAGGCCCAGCGCGTACTCTTCGCCTTCGACTACGGCCATGCGCTGGTCTACGAGCGGCTGCTGGTGGATCGCGGCAAGATCGATGACCCCGAGGCCTATGAGCGCCGCGTGCTCGCCGAGATCCAGAACGTCATCGCCCACCCGCCCGCGACCAAGCAGGACGAGGCCGACATCGCCCCCAACTACGTGTTCACGTTTCCGCTGGTGCTCAACATGATGGACTGGTCGCACCTCTTGCACCAATTCGTGCTCGACGTGCTGTCGACCTCACAGGACCGGGGTCCCGCACTGGTCGAGCGCGTGCGCCAGATCCATGCCCAGTACGCCGCGAAGCCGGCGGTGGCCATCACCTCGTCCTGCAAGAGCATGGTCTACATGGACGGGCAGTATTTCTCGAAGGCGTTTCGGCGTACCTATCCGAGCCTCAATCTCTTGATCTGGAGCTACCACTGGTTTCAGATCCATCTCTTTGAGGCCTTGATGGCCCCCACGCAACCGGCGCGGGATCAGGGCGTGGCGGACACGCTGCGGAGATTTCGCGCGCTGATCGCCGATCTGCCCGATTCGGCCGACTTTGATGACATGCCCGACACGGCGGTCGAGGCCCCGGTGTTCAGCCGGACGTTTCCGTTTCTCGCTTCGGCTTTTGACAACAACCACATGCTGCACGACATCGTCTCCGACATCCTGACCTCCGACCGCGTGGCGGACTCGGCGGTGCGGGCGGAGGGGCAGCGGATGGCGCGGATGGATCTCGATCCTCTGGCCTACCAGGTGCCGTGCAAGATACCGGGAGGTAACCCATGAAATCATCCATTAGTCTCGCGTTTGCCGTGGCGCTCGCGCCGGTTTGGTCAGCCCAGGCGGAGCCGGTGCCCAACGCCAAGGCCGCCGAGCTCTCGCTCCACCGCATCGAGCGGCTGGTGATCCTCAAGAAGATCGACGCGGCGTTTGAGACCGCCGTCCAGTCCCTGCGCCTGGAGCGCTTGGATCACCAGACGCCGGATCAGGCGGCGTTTCAGTCCACGGTGACACTCGTGCCAGCGGCGGATGGTACCCGCATGTCGGTGACGATTCCGATGGATGAGACGGGCAAGGCCTTGAGCTTTGCGACGGTCGCCGGCGGCGCGCCCGCGGGGGCACCTGCCTGGCCCGTGGTCGACGCCGTGACCCTGGCGGAGAACTGCTTTCACTACATCGAAGACGGCTACCAGGCCAAGCCGGAGCTCGTGCCCTTCAACGACGGGGTGACGTCTCTGGATCTGGTGGCGGGCACGGACTCGACGGGCGCGCAGGCCGCGGTCGCGACGCTTCGGGCCTC
>DATJFU010000500.1:0-6141 GCA_035495495.1 Bdellovibrionota bacterium | reverse complement strand
GGCCGGTCGTCGTCGCCACCAAAAACGCTGCCTTCGTGGATGCCCTCCAGGCCGAACTCGCCGCAGGCGTCCCAAAAGAGCGCCAGGAGCTCGTCACGGCCCTCGCGGGGCAGGTCGACCTTCAGGACAAACAGAGGTCAGTATCCCTGGGGATTTCTGCCGCCGCCGCTGCGGTCCATGCCTGAACCGCGGCGACCGCCCCTGCGGCCGCGACGACGACGGGCACCGCCGCCACCGCCACCACCTCCGCCACCACCCCCACCTCCGGGTCCACGGCTTCCACCGCCGCCGCCACCGCCACCACCCCGGGGACCGCGTCCGCGGGCTCCGTAGGTTGCGCTGGGCGAGGCCATGGGCACCGCTCCGAAGTTGGCGATCGCGGCGTCCTGCGCGGCTTGAGCGCGCAGATAGGCCAGACGATCTTCTTCATCCTCAAATTCCATTCCGGCCGGGATCCCCGGAGTCTGCCCGTTGGCGAGGGCGGCGCCATTGCCGTTGGCCTCATGCCGGTGTCCGCCATGGGCGCGAACCGGTGAGTCCACGCGGTTGCCGACCTCGTCCGCGTCCAGATCGTTGTGGGCGTGGTTCGAGGCCCCGTTCATCGTCTGTGCGGGAGCGGCGTTCGCCATGGATTCCACGTCGCCGTTGCCCTCGTGGCGTGGGGCCTCGGAGTGAACCTCACCCTCGCTGCCCTGCTCGGCCGGAGCATCGTTGGACGGAGCAGCCTGTGCCTCATCCCGACGATGGTGATCCCGATCGCGGTCACGCCCGCGGTCCCGATCCCGATCCCGGCCCCGGCCCCGATCCCTGCCGCGGCCACCGCGGCCGCCCCGGTCGCGATCCCCGCGATCTTGATCGCGATCGCCGTGGCTCTCCTGGCGGTGGTTCTGCTGGCTGGCGTGGGCGGCCTTCTCGGCCTTGTCCGTGGTCAGCTCAAACTGCTCCACGTGGAACTCGCCCACGGCCTGGAGCAAGAACTCTTTCTTGTACTTGCGCTCGAGACCATCGAGGGTCTCCGAAAAGTCGATGGCGAGCATGTCGATCACGTCCGGGTTGGCCTGAACCAACACCTTGCGAACGTCGCGCTGCACACCTTCGCGCTCGAGCTCACGCAGCACTTCGTAGGCCACGGTCTCCTTGCCCTTCACGAATCCCTTGCCCTCGCAGTGCACGCAGGCCGTGCAGAGCGAACGCACGAGCGAGTCGCGGGTCCGCTTGCGGGTCATCTCGATCAGGCCTAACTCCGTCATCTTGACGATGGTCGGACGGGCACGATCCTTCTTGAGCTCCTCCTCGAGGGCGCGGACCACGCGCTGGCGATTGTCCTCCCTCTCCATGTCGATCAGGTCGAGGATGATGATGCCGCCCAGGTTGCGCAGGCGCAGCTGGTAGGCGATCTCTTTCACGGCCTCGAGGTTGGTCTTGACGATGGTGTCTTCGAGGTTCTTCTTACCGACGTACCGGCCGGTGTTGACGTCGATGGCGACCAAGGCCTCGGCCTGGTCGACGACGATGTACCCGCCGGACTTGAGCCATACCCGCCGCTCGAGCGCCCGGTGCAGCTCCTGCGAGATGCCATAGGCGTCAAAGATGGGCAGGTCGCCCTGGTAGAGGTCCACCTTGCCCTGCATCGACGGCATGAACCGCGACACAAAGCGCTGGATCCCGTTGAAGTGGTAGCGCGAATCCACGATCACCCGGGCCACGTCCTCGGTCACCCAGTCGCGCACGGCTCGGATGATCGAGTTGTTATCTTCGTAAACCATCGCGGGAGCCGAGACCTGGGCGGCGCGATCCACGATCTCGTTCCAGGTGTTGGTCAGGTAGTCCATGTCCTGCTTGATCCAACGCTCCGGGTTCTTGCCGCCGCTGGCGGTCCGGATGATGAAGCCCATGCGCTTCTGACGATTTTGCGTCACGAAGTCGCGCAGGCGCCGGCGCTCTTCGTCCCGGTCGATCCGGCGCGAAACGCCGATGTGATCCACGGTGGGCATGCAGACCAGGTGACGGCCCGGCAGGCTCACGTGGCAGGTCAGGCGCGCGCCCTTGGTGGCGATCGGGTCCTTGGCGACCTGGACGATGACCTCTTGGCCTTCTTGCAGCAGGTCCTGAATGTTGACGTTCTTGCGCGAGGGTTTCAGGCTCTGGCGCGAACGGACCCGGCGATCCCGGCCGCGATTCTCGCGGAACTCGGGCCGGCGTCCACGATCACGGCTACGGCCGCCCCGATGTTCGGCCCGGCCGCCCAGGCCTTCACCCGAGGCCGGATGCTGCGGACGCTCGGCGACCTGCTCCTGGCCCGCGGTGGCTTCCATGCGCTGCGAGTCCTGCTCACGGTCGAGGTGCCAGCGGTCGGACTGGAGATCCGAGCCGTCGTTTGCCATGTTTTCGCGGTAGGTGTCCGGAGTGCCTTCGGCCGTGTGGGCCACGTCTTCTCCCTGGCCCTGATGCTCATGGCCACCCTGGGCATGACGATCGCCGCCCTGGCCGCGATCAACGCCGCCACGATGCTCACCACCACGTTCGCGGTCACCCCCGCCCCGGCGGCGACGGCCGCGGGGCCGGCGCCGGCGCCGGCGACGTCCAGCGTCGCCCTGGCCCTGACCGGGAAGGCCGCCTTCACCGCCGCCTTCATTTCCAACTGGTCCGCCTTCGCCTTCAAATCCACCTTCGTCGCCGCCGCCCTCGTCGGATCCGCCTTCATCGGAGCCGGAGTCGTCAGCGGCCACGGTGCCCTCGGGCTGTCCGCCCTCGTCTTCACCGGGGGCGTTCTCCATGTCCATGGGCTGGCCGCCCTCGTCGGAATCGCCGTTGTCGCCGTCAAGGTCATCGGCGCCCTCTTCGTCGAGGTCGCCTTCGTCGGAGTCGACGTGCTCGAGCGCGCCCGCGTCGCCGGCGGCGTCGGCGTCTTCGCCCGGATGGGGTTCGGCGGAGGCCGTCTCCACCCCTGGCTCGGCGCCTTGCGGCCCTTCACCTGGCTCGCCCTGGCCCTCGGCGGCTTCCATCTCGGCTTCGGCATCCACGTCGTCGCCAAAGACCTCGGGGTGCACGTACACGTCGTCGACGTACAAGAACGCGGCCTTCTCGAGGCCGATGTCGACGAACGCGGCCTGCATGCCAGGCAGCACGCGGGTCACGCGTCCTTTGTAGATGTTGCCGACGATCCCTTTTTCTCCGGGACGCTCGATGAGCATCTCCTGGATCTCGCCGTCCTCGACCAGGGCAATCCGGGTCTCCGGTAGCGAAGCGTTGATAATGAGTTCTGACATATGGGTCTCCCTTAGAGTGGTAGGGAAACCATGGGCGTCCAAACGAGGGTATCAGGGGGTAACTGGGGCCGTCGCATCAACCGCGCTTGCGCTAACCGCTTCGCGGGTTCTTTGTGACCCTTGTTGATCCATTGGTAAATCAGGATTCCCAAACCCACGCCCGCGCCCGCGAGAGCACCGTAACCAATGTTCTTGGTGTTGTTCTCGGGGTGTTCATAAAAGGGCAGAGTCGAAGCTCCCAAAACCGTACCTACCGCTGTGGAAACGCCTATGGTTTCTATGATTGATCCCGCCAAAGCCCCTTGGGGCAGGGTCAGCGCCAATAGCGCCGCCACGATGGGGAGCGTCCCGAATCTTCCAATCATTCGCTGATTTCGCTCCCGCTCGCCCGCTCCCTTCCGCGTACGAAAAGGGGGCCACGGGGGACAAACCTTTTATTATTCTGAGCCGGGCACCAAGTTTGAGGGCCCTAGCTCGGTTACTTAATCCGGGGGTCGCTTAGCGTAATCCCCCTTGCCTTTGTTCCTTTAGAAGTACCGTAGTGGCCCGGAGCGAGCAAGCTGAAATTCCCGCCCAGAACCATTTTTCCCAGCCAGGACGGCATTTTACGGCACCCTGACGACTTCTGCGCTGCATAGAAGGCCCTTTGCCAGGACAGCGCCGGTGGATTATGTGAAAGGACTGATGGCCCAGACCAAAGCTCCCTTTGACCGAGTGATTTGGGTGGTTCTGGACGGCGTGGGCGCGGGCGCCCTGCCGGACGCACCCCAGTACGCCGACCAGGGCTCGGACACCCTCGGCAACCTCTCCCGCGCGCTCCCGGGCGAACGCGGCAAACCCTTGACCCTGCCCAACCTGCAGACCATGGGACTCGGAAACCTGACCTCCATCGAACACGTCCCCGCGCTCGCGCCGGGCCAGGGCAAAGGCGCCTACGGCCGCGCCCGCGAGCGCTCGGCCGGCAAGGACACCACCTCCGGGCACTGGGAGATGGCCGGCCTCGTGGTCTCCCAGGCATTTCCGGTTTTTGAGAACGGGTTTCCGCGGGAGTGGGTCGACCAGTGGGTCCGCGACAACCATCTTCCCGGCGTGCTGGGCAACAAGCCCGCGAGCGGCACGGTCATCTTGGAGGAGCTCGGCGCCGAACACATGGCGACCGGCAAACCGATTCTCTACACCTCGGCCGACAGCGTCTGGCAGGTGGCCGCCCACGAAGGCACCTTTGGACTCGACCGGCTTTACGAGATCTGCGAGTCCGCGCGCGAGCTCTGCGACCGCCACCAGATCGGGCGCGTGATCGCGCGGCCCTTCATCGGCGATCCTTCCAAGGGGCAGCCCTTCAAGCGCACGTACAACCGCAAGGACTACTCCATCGAGCCGCCCCAGGACTCGTACCTCGACCACCTGGTCAAAGAGGGCGTGCACACCCTGGGCATCGGCAAGATCACCAACATCTACGCCGACCGCGGCATTCAAGAAAACATCCACACCGAGGGCAACACGGATGGAATTCGTGTCCTGCTCGAGCAGATCGGCTCGCGCGGGCCGGGCCTGATGTACTGCAACCTCATCGACTTCGACATGCTCTGGGGCCACCGCCGCGACGTGCGCGGCTTTGCCGGCGGACTCGAGGACTTCGACGCCGCCCTCCCCGCCCTCCAGAAAAAGATGGGCCCGAGGGATCTGCTCGTGCTCGCCGCTGACCACGGCAACGATCCGACGTTTCGGGGATCGGACCACACTCGCGAGCACATCCCGGTCATCGTTTGGTCGCCGTCCTTTTCAAAGGGCGCCGCGCCCCTGGGTGATCTCGACACCTTTGCCGACGTCGGCGCCACCGTGTTTCATGCCCTCACCGGCGAAGCCGACCCCGGAAAAGGCCGCGGCCTGGCCGGAAAGTCCTTTCTTCCGCAACTCCAGAAGCTCCAGTCCAGGGCCAGCTAGGCATGCGCCCCCCAGCCGAGATCATCCGTTCAAAACGGGACGGCAAGATTCTGCCCGACGACGAGATCGAGGGGTTTATCCACGGCCTCATGGACGGCAACGTGGCCGACTACCAGGCCGCCGCGTTCCTCATGGCGGTCTACCTCAAGGGCATGAACCTGCACGAGACCGCGGCTCTCACCCGCGCGATGCTCGAGAGCGGTGAGCGCTACGACTTCGGCCAGCTCGAGGGGACGTTCGTCGACAAGCACTCAACCGGCGGCGTGGGCGACAAAGTCTCGCTCATCCTCGCCCCCCTCGCGGCCGCCTGCGGCCTCAAGGTGCCCATGATGTCCGGCCGTGGCCTCGGCCATAGCGGCGGCACCCTCGACAAACTGGATTCGATTCCGGGCTATCGACACGACCTGCCCCGCGGCGAGTTCGTTCGCGTGCTCACCCAGGTGGGCTGCTCCATCATCGGGCAGACCGGCCACGTGGCCCCCGCCGACAAGAAGCTCTACGCGCTCCGCGACGTCACGGCGACGGTGGAATGTATTCCACTCATCTGCGCCTCGATTCTCTCCAAAAAACTCGCCGAGGGCTGCCAGGCGCTTCTCCTCGACGTCAAAACGGGCAGCGGCGCCTTCATGACCACCCCCGCGCGTTCGAGGGAGCTCTCGCGCTGGCTCGTCAAGGTCGCGGGCAAGCTCGGGCTCCCCGCCCGCGCCGTCGTCACCGACATGAGCCAGCCCCTGGGCTACGCCGTGGGCAACAGCCTCGAGGTGCTCGAGTGCGTCGAGATCATGAAGGGCACCCGCATCCTCTGCCCCGACGAAAACTTTGAACGTTGCTCGGCCGACCTCAAGGAGGTCACGATCACCCTCTGCGCCCACATGCTCGAGCTCGGCGGCAAGGCCAAGAACCGCGCGGAGGGCCGCAAACTCGCCCA
>DATJFU010000499.1:0-4058 GCA_035495495.1 Bdellovibrionota bacterium | reverse complement strand
TCCGTGCCCCCCTGGCCGAAGCCCGCCCCTCCGGCAGGGCTAAGACCCATCGCCGGGCTCTCCTGGCTTTAGAAGAAGAGAACCAGCGGCTCCAGCGCGAGATCCAGCGCCTCAAGGCCCAGGTGGACCAAGAGGCCCGAGAGGTCACCGAGGCCCGCGCCGCGGTGGACGGCGGCAGCCTCAGCAGCATCTCTTGCACGGTCGAAGAGACCCAGCCCGACGAGCAAAAGGGCCATTACGATCCCGTGCCTTCTGATCAGGTGGGCCCCCTGGTGAACCGCCTCGAACTCGTGGCCCAGCTCATGGCCCGGTACGGCCGCGCTTACGACTACCGCATCTATACGACCCGGGAGCTCCAGGAGATCCTGGGCGGCCTCGAGCGCTCACGGCGCTAAGACCGTTGCCTTTCACGCAGATATCCATTAGCACCAAGGCTCATTTGTTTGTGGGCAGGTAGCTCAGTCGGTAGAGCAGCGCCCTGAAAAGGCGCGTGTCGGCGGTTCGATTCCGTCCCTGCCCACCACCACTTCACTTGAACCAGCCCTTTGGGGGAACCATGGCCAGCCTGAGCCGTAAGACCAACGCACAGACGATGGAGTGCCTGCAGAAGATCTTCCTCGCGGAGATGGCGGGCGTGCTTCGGTACCTGCACTACTCCTTCATGGTCATGGGCCACCACCGCATTCCGATCCAGGGTTGGTTCCGCGCACAGGCCGACGAGGCCAAGACCCACGCGATCGCCATCGGAGAAAAGATCACGTCGTACGGCGGACACCCGCCCCTCCTCTCCAACAAGGTTGAGGAGTCCAACGTCCACACCTTGAGCCAGATGCTCGAGGAGAGCATGGGATTTGAAGAAGCCGGCCTCGCCCTCTACGCCGACCTCGTGAGCCTCGCCGCCAGCCAGAACGACATGGCCCTCGAAGAGTGGGCCCGGGGCATGGTCGTCGAAGAGCAGGATCACCTGGACGAAGTCCGCAAGATGCTCCGCGACCCCAATCGCCATTGATCCACTTCCCTGAACTCGTAACTCGATTTTCTGGAGAACCCATGAAGAATCCTTTCTTCCTTTGCGTGAGCCTCTGCGCGGTCGCCGCGGCGACCGTCTCGACTCCGAGTCATGCCGCTCCAGACGTCGAACCCCGGGCGTGGTTCGGCCTATGGGACGTGGTGTTTCAGGTGGCGCCGACCATCCTCCAGATGTCCGGGGTCGCCTGGGATCGGACGAACAACGTGGTGTGGACCCTCAGCGACGATCCGCCGGCCCAGCTGGGCCTGACCACAATGGGGGACACCCCCACCACCCGTGCGGTCCCCGTGGAGGGTCTGAAGATCCGGGACACCGAAGCCCTGGTCATGGATCAAACCGGCATGCTTTGGGCATTGGATGTGGGTGACAACCACGCCAAGTACGATCACGTCACCTTCTACGGAATCCAGCCTTCGGTCGCCCCGGCGACCGAGACAGGTCTCACGGTCACCCGTAAGATCCGCGTGACCTATGCCGACGGAGCGCGGAACGTCGAGGCCGCCATCGTCCATGGCGACCGTGTCTTCCTGTTTGAGAAAACCTTTTTCGGAATCTCCCGCGTGGTGTCCGTGGACATCGGCCCCAAGGCCCCCGTCGAACAGGTGGCCAGGGACGAGGGGAGGCTGCCTTCGGCCATCGGAGCCATCACCGATGCGTCGACCTCGTCCGACGGCGAAACTTTTCTCCTCACCTACGGCGGGGTCTACCACTGCACGGACTGCACGCTGGCCAGTCGCCAGGTGGAAGCGGTTGTCCACGGAGTCTGGGGCCAATGTGAGGCCCTCATCGCCACCCATGGCGATGTCTTCCTCGTAGGCAACGAGGCCGGCGATTTCTTTCTCGTCCAGTAGGACCCGGCCAAGAAATCAACGGTCCTTGTGAATTCGGTCGCCATGGCGACCGTTTCGACGATTATTCCTTGCGCGCCACGGAAGGCGTCATAAGATTTCCAGAACCAAGGAGGGACCTGAGATGTCGAATTTCAACCAGATCATCTTCACGCCGGCCGAGTTTGCTCGCCTGGCGCGCATCGACCGAAACATGATTCCGCTCATCGAAGAGTCGGGATTGCTTTCCACCATCCGCCAAAAGGTGGGGAACGTGGACCGCAAGATGGTGACCCTGGAGGGCGCCCAGAACTACTTCCGCGCCGTCCGCCAGCTGGTGGAATCGGGTCAGATCGGTCGCCGCGGCGACCAGTCCGAATCGGCCCCACAGGCCACCGAGCCCACGCCCGCAGCCGAAGGCCAGGCTCCCCAGATGGGAGACGGAGCTGAAGCCGCCGGCGCCCCCATGGCCGTCGAAAGCTTGCGCCGTGAGATGACCGCCCACGACGCGGTGGTCGCCGCGGCGACCGCTTACAAGTTCGGCACGCCCAAGCACAAGCTGCAGATGTTCTACAACGTGAAGGGCGGCACCGGTAAGTCGACCCTGACGGCCCAGTTCGTCATGCGTGCGGCCATGATGGGGCTACGCGTGTTGGCCGTGGACCTGGACGGCCAGGGTCACCTCACCGTGAACCTCGATGTCCTCGAAGGGCACGAGCTCCCCACCGTCTACGACGTGCTGATCAACGATCTTCCGATCGAACAGGCCATCATCTCGGTGGCCCCGGGCCTCGACCTGCTGCCGGCCAACCTGGGCCTCTGCAACATCGAGATCCCCCTCAACCAAAAGCCCCGCCGCGAGTACCGCCTGTCCGAGGCCCTCGAGAAGGTGGCCCCCCACTATGACCTCATCGTGGCGGACACCAACCCAGCGGCGTCGATCCTCAACAGCTCCATGCTGGTGGCCGCGCAGTCGGTGAACGTGGTTTGCGCCACGAACCCACTCTCGTTCCACGGCATGTCGCTGGTCATGGCGACCATCGACGAGATGAAGCGCGAGTTCAGGCGCCAGCTCGATGTGAAGATCATCCCCAACATGTACGACGCCCGCGAGGTCATCAGCCAAGAGGTGCTGGGTGAGCTGCAAGGGCAGTTCGCCGAGAACTGCACCCGCACGGTGGTGAACCGCAGCGCCGACCTGAACGAGGCCACCAAGCGGCGGTCGACGGTTTGGGAAGTCAGCTCCAAAGGACAAGCGGCCCAGGACATCGATGCCCTGGCCGAAGAACTCATCTTCGGTTGATCCGAAGCTGAGTCAAATTAAGGAGAAAATCATGGACGAGAAAAAAGTCGCTAAGACGAGAGAAGGCAGCGGATACCTGAAGCAGCTGTATTCGACGGCTCGGGTCACTGCTCATTCCACCCACTCCAACCTGAAAAACCTCACGACGTTTCTGGTGAACTTTGTCCCCACGGACAAGATCCAGGCGTCCGAGCTCCAGGTCCGTTCGCACTTCGACGACGCCGAGATCCAGGCGCTGGCCCACTCCATCAAGGAACACGGCGTTCTTCAGCCGATCCTGGTGGTGCAGGACGGCGATGGCTACAAGGTGATTGCCGGCGAACGCCGCCTGCGCGCGTCGCGCATGGCGGGCATCGAGCGGATCCCCGCGCGGGTGCTCACGACGGACGACAAGGCCACCCACGAGATCGCCCTGCGCGAGAACCTCGACCGCGTGGACCTGCATCCGCTCGAAGAAGGCGAAGGCTATGTCTCCTTGCTCGAGGCCAAGGCCTATACGAGCTACGAGGCGATCGCCAAGGCCTTTGGCAAGCCCAAGAGCCGGATCACGGAGTGCATCGGGTTTACCCGCCTCCCGGATCCGACCAAGGCGGATCTCCTGAAGTCGGGCCTGAAGAACCGGGCGCTTCTACGCAAGCTCTCCACCCTGCCCGTGGAGCAACATCCCTCGATCATCTCGGCGGCCGTCGGGCAAGAAGAGACGTTGCTCTCGGACTCCCAGATCGATGGACAGCTCTCCAAGGGTACGGCCGAAGGGGCGACCGAGGCCCAGGCCGCCGCTCCCGCCAAGAAGCGCGAGATCCCGGCCTTTGCCTTTGAGTGCGATGAGAAGGGACTCCGGGTGCCGGGCTTCAGGTGGAAGGCCGGCGAAGGCCCCGAGAAGCTCCGCTCGTACCTC
>DATJFU010000498.1:0-3983 GCA_035495495.1 Bdellovibrionota bacterium | reverse complement strand
GGGGTCGAGAGCGACGCAACGAACTGCTCGCGGGTCAGGTCGCGTGAGAAATCAAAGCCGTTGACCGAGAGCTGTTGAACCGCGAGCGAGCCGGGATCCGAGACCTGAATCTCACCGTCCGGCCTGGCCGTGACCGTCATGCTCGTCGAGGCCAGGAGGATCGACTGTCCGCTGGCCACGTTGACCGAGGTGTACACCCGCACAAAGAGGGCGCCGCGGACGCCGGGTTCGACCACGATGCGGTCGATGATCTGCGTGGGCGTGCCGTCGGCGGCGGCAAAGGGGCCATGGGGTTGCGACGAGCCCGTCAGGGCCTCGTTGGAGTAGTTCAGGAGGTTGGTGAGCACCGCGGGCTTCTGAAACGCGATCTGCATCTCGGAGGCGGTGGCGCGGCTCAGGGCCACGGCGGCGGGACCGAAGTCCGGAAGGTTGGGGTTACCGACCTCCAGCACGGCGTTGAAGAAACGGTTAAGGCGCGAACGCAGGTCGTAGTCGTCCTCGATGATCTGGCGGGCGGCCGCCAGTGCCGCCAAGTGGGCCTGCTCGGTACGGTACCGCATCGACTCGGCCGTGTGCCGGTAGTTCTGGTAATCGTGCGAGTTGAAGCGCTCGCCGAGCGCATGGCTCTGGGCCGCGCAGGCGTCCACCACGGGCGCCGTGGCCGGCTGAGCGTCCCCGAGGCGCTGATCGGCCACCACCTGATTGAGCTCGGCGGTGGGATCGTCGGACGCCGTGAGTACCGTGCCCGGGTCAACCAGCGCGGCGCCACCAAAGGCCGCCTGGGCGGCGAAAACGACCGGAAGGACCGCCGACAAACGAAGCGTGAAGGATCTCACCATACCCCTGTGGATTGCAGGGCCGATGCCACAGAAACAGCAGTCCCTTCAGGCACTTGCACCCGACCTTGTGACTAGATTCTAGACAGTCTGTGAGCCCCGCCGTAGGTCCCCGTGGACACCTGGTTCAGGGGTTGTCCGTGGGCGTCGGCTCCTTGCGGTCCACGCCATTCAGGTGGTGCCTGAGCTCGGAGATGGACTGGTAGACCACCTTGCGCACGCGGTTGATTCCACCCAAGGGGCGATGCTCGGGGAGCGAGTGCCACGGCGTCATCGAGAGGTTCTCGCAGAACTCCTGCTGGGCCGGCGTATCGAACGCCTGCTTCGGAATCTCGATCTTGGCCACGGTGACGAAGGGCGAGTCCGACTCGCTCCACTCGATCGTGGGGTCCTCGATGGGCATCTCTTTGGCGTCCTTCTGGGGCTGCACCATGAACTCAAAGCAAGCGGCCTCCGACTTGAGGTGCGCGGTCATCGCCTCGCGCAGCCGGTAGAAGTCGCCCGTCGGAAACGCGTACTTGCCTTGAGCCGGGGTCCCCTTGCACGGCTTGGCCGAGTACTTCACCGCGACGGCGCCGTTACCCATGCGATAAGGGGTCATGCTGAAGTAACGGATCGCCAGCGGATCATCGACCTTCTTGAGGGTCAGGGCCGCGCCGATCAAGGCCTCGTGCCCGTGCCACTGCCAAGGCAGGATGGACGGAAAAAAGAACGAGAAGGGCGAGCCGTTTTGCGTGACCGAATCCACCAGGTGCACGTAATCGAGCGCGTTGCGCGTAAAGAACACTGGATGATTGATCATCAAGAAATCCTGAGTCTGGGCCGTCGCCTCGTCCTCGAGAATCTTCTGGCCGGGCACGTCCATCAGCTTGACCGCCATTCCGCGGCCGTCGCCCTTGGAGTCCTTTTCGATGGTGCCGCTGCCGTTGGAGTAGCGGATCCAGGCCGGGTAGGCCTTGCCCGGATGGGCAAAGACGCCCGTCTTGAATGAAGCGGGGATTTGCTCGTCGACCGTGAAGGTGGCGCGGACACATCCGTGATGTTTGGCGTGGGCATCCCGGTGGGCGACGCCGTCTTTGGCGGCCTGGGCCTCGACGCCCTTGGCGATCGAAGCACGGATCGACTCGATGGCCTGATCCTCGCCCGCTGGGACCGTCTCCTGGCCCACGGGCGGAGCCACGGAGCCAAAAGCCGCCAGCGAGATCAGGCCGACGGCGACGGACAGGGCAAAACGATATTTACGATTTCTGGACACGCGGTTCCCCTCCTCGGCGCGCACGCCGACCTTGTTCGTTCCAAACGACAACCGCCCGCATCCAGTGGGTGCCGTGGGTCTTATCCATGGCTCCGGGGTTCGTCAACGCATTGCGTAATTCGAGAGTCTGTGGTGGTGGAACTGAGAATTGCAATGAATTCAGGCCCCTTTGGCCTGGGATTCAACCTCCGAATGACGAGCCCAAAGGTCCTTGAGGGTCTCCTCGGCCAGGGTCTCGTTCTGGAGCAGCTGACGGACCCCCTCCTCGAGAAACGTCCGGTGCCGGGCCAGGGTCCGCGCGGCCTTGTCATAAGCGTGGTCCACGAGTTTGAGGATTTCCTGGTCGATGACCCGCGCGGTCTCGTCACTGTAGTCGTGACTCCCGGGCAGGACCCGGGTCCCCAAGTAGGGCGCCTGCTCGCGGTCATAGGTGATCTGTCCGGCGAGTTCGCTCATGCCAAAGCGGGTGACCATGGCCCGCGCGATGTCCGTGGCCTTGTCGAGGTCGTCGGCTGCGCCCGTCGAACTCTCGTGCAGAAAGATCATCTCGGACGCGCGGCCCCCCAAAAGCACCGCGAGCTTTGCTTCAAGTTCTCCGCGGGCGAGAAGGTACCGGTCTTCGAGGGGCCGACGCATGGTAAACCCGAGGGCACCGGCGCTCCGTGGAATGATGGAGACCTTCTGAACGGCCTCGGAGGGGTCCAGGGCCAGCGCGGCCGTCGCATGGCCCATCTCATGAAACGCGACCCGGCGGCGCTCCTCGGGCCGCATGATGCGATTACGCCGTTCGAGCCCGCCCATCATGCGCTCGATGGCCTCGTGAAAGTCGGCGGTCTCCACCGCGCTGGCCCCGCGCCGCGTGGCCATGCGGGCGGCCTCGTTGACGAGGTTGGCGAGGTCGGCCCCCGAAAACCCCGGGGTGAGAGCGGCGATGGCACCGGGATCGCAGTCCGGCGCGACGCGCACGGTTCGCAGGTGGACCTTGAGCACTTCCACCCTCCCCGCCCGGTCCGGCTTGTCGATGAGAATCTGCCGGTCAAAGCGCCCCGAGCGCAGCAACGCCGGATCGAGGACCTCGGGCCGGTTGGTGGCCGCGAGGAGCACGACGCCCTTGGACGGATCAAACCCATCGAGTTCGGCCAGAAACTGATTGAGGGTCTGCTCCTTCTCATCGTTGGCCATGATCGACGAGGCCCGGGCGCGCCCCAGGGCGTCGAGCTCGTCCACAAAGATGATGCAAGGGGCGTGGGCCCTCGCCTGCTCAAAGAGATCCCGGACCCGCGCGGCACCCAGGCCCACGAACATCTCGACGAACTCGGAGCCGTTGATCGAGAAGAATGGGACCTGCGCCTCGCCGGCCACTGCCCGCGCGAGGAGCGTCTTGCCCGTGCCGGGGGGTCCCACGAGCAAGAGGCCCTTGGGCAGGCGCCCCCCCAACCGCCCCGCCGCCGCGGGATTTCGCAGAAACTCGACCATCTCCCGAAGCTCGTCCTTGGCCTCGTCGACCCCGGCGACGTCGGCGAACCGGATGGGCACGTCCTTTTCGGCGTACACTTTGGCCTTGGATTTTCCGAGGCTCAGCACCTGCCCTTGGGTGCGACCCATGCGGCCCATGACGAACCACCAGAATCCCAGCATGAGCAGCATGGGCAGGATCCACGACATCACGTCGCGAAACGCCGATCCATCCGGCACCTGCCCGAACTTGATCCCCGCGGTCTTGAGACGCTGGATAAGATCGGGATCCTCCATTCGCATGGCTACGATCCCGCGCTGCTCGCCCGGCGCCTTCGCGGCTGGAGTCGTGGACGTTTTCTCGACCGCCTCGAGCTTGTCACCCACGATGCGCACCGAATCCAACCGGCCCGCCTGGAGCTCAGTGAGAAACTCGC
>DATJFU010000497.1:0-10335 GCA_035495495.1 Bdellovibrionota bacterium | reverse complement strand
GCGGAGAAAGAACCCTTCTCTTGTCCTGGGGCCGCGGCGCCCGCGGCCGGTCCGGCCAACAGATCGCCGACCTTCTCGACCACGGCGGCGGCGCGGGCCTTGAGGCCGGTGGCCGCCTCTTCGTTCTCGAACCCCGGAATTTTGATCAGGGCCGGGAGCTCGGCATCCGCCACCTGCTTCAGGTTCATGAAGCCGGCCTGGTAGATGGCCTGGGCCAACGTCTCGTTGATGCCCTCGATGTGCTGGAGGTTGAAGACGGCCTCTTCGGTCCGCTTCGCCAGCTTGGTCTTGGAGATGATGTCCAGGCGCCAGCCGGTGAGCTGGGCGGCCAGGCGCACGTTCTGACCCTTGCGGCCGATGGCCAGCGAGAGCTGGTCGTCCTCGACCATGATCTCCATCGCGCCGTTACGCTCGTCCACGCGGATGGACGAAATGTCGGCGGGAGCCAGGGCCGAACGCACGAACACGACCGTGTTGTCGGACCAGGGGATGATGTCGATCTTCTCGCCCTTGAGCTCTTGAATGACGGCCTGGACGCGAACGCCCTTCATGCCGACGCAAGCGCCCACCGGGTCGATGTCGCTGTCCTTGGAGATGACGGCGATCTTGGAGCGCGCCCCGGGTTCGCGGGCGCAGACCTTGACCTCGATGATGCCGTCGCGCATCTCGGGCACTTCCATCTCGAAAAGCTTGATGAGGTACTCGGGAACCGTGCGGCTCAGGTAGATCTGCGGACCGCGGGTCGAGAGAACCACGTCCATCAGATAGGCCTGCACGCGGTCGCCGGGGCGGAACGTTTCGCCCGGGATGATGTGCCGGCGGGGCAGCAGGGCGTCCGTCTTGCCAAGGTCGATCACCAGGTTGCCACGCTCGATGCGGCGGGCGATGCCGGTGATGATCTCGCCTTTGCGGCCGATGTACTCGTTGAAGATGATCTCGCGCTCGGCGTCGCGGACCTTTTGAAAGATGACCTGTTTGGCGGTCTGGGCGTCGATGCGGCCGAAGCTCGCTTCGACCTTGATGCCGATCTCGTCGCCGATCTGGGCCTCGGGGTCGAGGTCCCGGGCCTGCTCGATCTTGATCTCTTCGGCTTCTTCGAGCATGGCGTCGTCGCTGTCGACGACCTTCTTGAAGAGAAACACGTCGATCTCGCCGGTCTCCGTGTTGTAGTGAGCTTCCATCACGGCGTTCGGCCCGTATTTCTTTTGAGCCGCCGAGAGCATCGCCTGCTCCAGGGCGCCGATGATGATCTCCTTCTTGATGCCGCGGTCTTTGCCAACGGACTCAATCACACGCGCGAGATCGGAGGGATTCATGTCACTTCTTCCTTTCGTCGTCTTCAAGATCCAGTTCCATCTCCGGCTCGAGGTGGGCTTTGCTCACCAGAACCAGGGGAATCCGGACCTGCTCACCGGCCGCGTCAGTCGCCGGCTTGCGCTTGGGCTTACGACCCTTGATCGCCTTGGGGTCGGGGCCGCTCTCGGGCTTCACCCGCAGGAGAACCGCACCATCGCGGAACCCCTCGAGCAGGCCCAGGTAGTTTTTCTGCCGCGGATTCTTCTCCTGGTAGGAGGCGTTTCCGCTCTCCTCGCCGGTGAGGGGCCGCAGCAGGTGCACTCGGGCCCGGTGGCCCGAGAAGCGTTCAAAGTCCGCCGGCGTCCGCAGGGGACGCTCGGATCCCGGTGAGGAGACCTCGAGCTCGTAAGCGCCTTTGAAGATGGCGTCGACCTCCGGAGAGGTCTCGAGAACGGGATCTACGGCACGGGACGCGGTCACGCAGTCTTCGATGCCGATTCCACCCTGTCCGCGTTTACGGTCGATGAACACCCGGAGCTTGCGTTGGCGGCCGGCCAACACTTCGACGGCCACCACGTCATAGCCCAGGGGATCCAGCACGGGAGTCAGGAGCTCCGTCAAACGGCTCTCGGCCGCATGCGCAAGCGCAGCGGCTTCTGGGTTCCGTTCTTCTGGGTGGCCATGGGCCCGTGCCGGGTTCATATCCTTGGAATCGCGAACAAAAAAAAAGTGGGCTCGAGGCCCACTCCGTTGAGTGAAACTCATTAGGGACTGGGGTGGTCTAACACACATCTGAAAGAGATGGCCAATTGAATCCCCCGCAGGTCCTCAATACCAGACTAAAAAAGTCCATTCTTGCAGGGGGATACCTACTTGGTGCAAAATAAAGGAGTGGAAGAGTTCAGAAACTCCAGGCCCCTCTTTGCCCTCGTTTCAGCCCTGATTCTTGCCTGCGGAGCCCTTGTTTCGGGCTGCACGGCCCAGGCCGAGCGCCAGAACGTGGTCCTCTCGGGGGATCTCACCCTTTCTGTACGCCAGGGGGGTCGGGTGGTGGCCCTCAAAAGCTTCAAAATCGCCGACCTTCTGGCCCGTAAGCAGGTGAGGGTAGCGGGCCACGGGCCCGGCTCATCGGACAGCCACGAGTGGTCCGGCGTGCCCATCACTGAACTCATCAACGGCGTCCTGGCCGAGTCGCCCCAGGCGCGGGCCTTTGAGATCGACCTGCTCGTGCTCAAGACCGCGGACGGAGCCAAGTCGATTCTCCCGCGCTCGTTCATCAACAAGTATCCCGTGATTCTGGCCCTCAAGAAGGAGGGTTCGGCGCTCTCCAAGATTTCGACCGTGGTTCGCAACCCCGAGTCGAGCGACATCCGCCGCGAAATGCTCCCCGTGGACAGCTACTTTGTCTCGGGCCTGGTCGAAATCGAGATGGCCAACTACCGCGAGCAGTTTCCCAGCGTGTTTCTCAAGAACCGTTCGGACCCGCGCCGCATGCGCGGTGAGCGGCTCTTCGTAAAAACCTGCATGGGCTGCCACGGCCGGAGCGAATGGCCCATGGGCGACGCGCTTTCGCGCAAGCTCCTGGGGCGTGGCCGGGATCTCCCGCTCCACCCCGGCGTCGAGGGCATGCCTTCGCTCGCCGAGCCGGACCACGCCGGCCTCAAGAGCTACTTCGAGGCCGTCCGGCTCGAGAATCCGGACATCGCCGGCGCCGTCGCGCGCGCCAACGGCAAGAGCTGAACTTCCTTACCAACCCGCCGAAGACGTTCTCCGTCCGTTGTTGCGGTCCCGGTTCAGTTTCCGTCCATCCCGACCGATACGCAATCCGGAGGGGTATGGCTTCAAATCCGACGCAGGATCCCAAGACCGCCGCGGTGGCCAACTGGCTGGCCTCACGGCGCATTCTGGTCGCCGACGTGGGGGCATCGACCCGCACGAGCATCACCCGCGTGCTCCAGGATCTGGGCGCCCGATCCGGGCACCTCAAGACCGTCAACGGATTCGCGGCCGCGGTCGAGGCCCTGGCGGACCACCGCCCGCACGTGGTGGTCTGCGATTACCACCTGGGTGGAAACTGCGGCCTCAGGCTCGCCCCGCTGCTCCGGCGCCTTCATCTCGAGGACCGTGACCGGCTCTTTGTGCTCGTCACCATCAACTCCTCGCAGTCCGCCGTCGCCGAGGCGGCAGAAGAAGAGGTCGACCGCTACGTCCTCAAGCCTTTCACGCACGAGAGCCTGCGCGACTATCTCTTTCAGGCGGTACTCGCCAAACTGCAGCCCGGCCCCTACCTGGGCCGGATCGAGCGCGGCAAGTCCCTCATGGCCAAGGGCGAGATGGACCACGCGACGCTGCTCTTTACCGAGGCGACCGTCTACTCCGAAAAGCCCTCGCTCGCGTACTACTATCTCGGCAAGGCGTACCAGGCCCAAGGGCTCGTCAAGGACGCCGAAGAAAACTTCCGCGCCGGACTCGTCTTCAACGACATCCATTACCGCTGCCTCTCCGGCCTCTTTGAGCTCCTGCGTTCGCAGGAGCGCTGCGAGGAGGCCCACGAGGTCATGCGCGTGCTTCTCGAACGCTTTCCGGTCAGCCCCGGCCGCCTCGACGCCGCCGTGGGACTCGCGCTTGAGACGGGGCAGTACGAGCACGTGCACCGTTACTTTGAGGTCTACACCTCGCTCGAGTACCGACCCGCCACCTTGGCGCAACGGGTGTCCCGCGCGCTCGTCGAGGGTGGACGGCATTTTCTGACCCACTCCAAGTTCCAGGAGGCGGTCGAAGCTTTTCAGAGAGCGTCGATCACCGGCAACAAGCACGGCAAGGTGCTCCGCCGCATCATCACCTCGCTCGTCGAGCATGGGCGCCACCAGGAGGCCGAGCACTTTCTCAAGGACTTCGCCCCCGAGCACCAAAAGGGCGTCGACTACCTCAGCATGGATCTGCTCGTGTCGAGCGCCGTGGGCGCCCTGTCTCGCACCATCGACCAGGGCCGCAAGCTCCTGCGTTCGGGCGTCCATGACCCCGACGTCTACGAGACGCTGATCCGTACATCCCTCAAAGCGGGGCTCCGCGAGTCCGCCGAGGGCCTCGTTTACGACGCCGTTCGCCTCTGGCCGGACGAGCGCGACCGCTTTGAGCGTCATCTGGTATCCTAGGGACCGTGCGGTCCCCCATCCTCGAAGTCCGCGACCTCAAAAAAACCTATCCCGCCAAACGGGGCAGCCCCGAGCCCGTGCGCGCCGTCGACGGCGTGAGTTTTTCGGTGCACGCCGGCGAGTGTTTTGGCCTTCTGGGTCCAAATGGCGCGGGCAAGTCGACGACCCTCGAGGTGGCCGAGGGGATCCTCGCCCCGACGAGCGGCGAGGTGTTTTTTCAGGGCAAGGTTCGGGACGTCACGTTTCGGGACCGGGTCGGCATTCAGTTTCAGAACACGGAGCTTCCTTCTTCTTTGACGGTGAAGGAGACCCTGGAGGTCTTCTCCCACCTCTACTCGCGCCGTGCCTCGATCGATGAGCTCGTCCGCCTCTGCCGGCTCGAGGACCTGCTCAAACGGGACAACAAGCGCCTGTCGGGCGGGCAGCGTCAGCGCCTGCTCCTGGCCCTGGCGCTCGTCAACGACCCCGAGCTCGTGTTCCTGGATGAGCCCACGACCGGGCTCGACCCCCAGGCCAGGCGCCACCTCTGGGAGATCGTCCAGGGCATCAAGGGCCGGGGCAAGACCGTCATCCTCACCACCCATTACATGGAAGAGGCCCAGCTCCTCTGCGATCGCCTCGTCATCATGGACCGGGGCCGGATCATCGCCGAGGGGACGCCGGGCGACCTGCTCTCCCGGCACTTCTCGGGCGTCTCCCTCGTCCTCAAGACCGGCAAGGGCGCCGTGGGCGGACTCCCCTGGCCCGTGTACGAGACCGAGGAGGGGCTCGAGATCATGGCCGACGACGTCAATGCCTGCGTCCGCGCGCTCATGGACCGCGGCGTGGACCTGACCGGCATGTCCGTGCGGTCACGCAACCTCGAGGACCTGTTTCTGCAGCTCACCGGAAAGGACCTCCGGGCATGATCGAGCGCATCGTCTGGCTGATGATCGCCCGCACGCGGGAGTTCTACCGGGACCTCTCGTCCCTGGGGTGGAATTTTCTGTTTCCGATCTTTGTCATCGTGGGCTTTGGATTCATCTTCAACGGCCGCGCCAACGGCGTGCTCAAGGTGGGCGTGGTGGGTGGAACGGAGGCGGTCAAAACCGCCGAGATCCTGATCGACCCCAAGCACAACCAGATCGTGCCCTTTGCCTCCCTCGATGCCGGCCTCGATCGGGTCCGCCACCACCGCGTGGACCTTCTCCTCGATCCTTCGACCCGTCCTCCCAAGTACTGGGTGAGCGAGTCGTCGCCCAAGGGATATCTCGCGGAGAAACTCCTCGTAGCCGCTGCTTCGCCGCCCAAGGCCGGGGCAAGCGCGACGCTCGAAAAGGCGACCGTGCAGGGCCGCGAGATCCCCTACGCCGAGTGGGCGTTTCCGGGCGTGCTTGGAATGAATCTCATGTTCAGCGCGCTCTGGGGCGTGGGCTACGTGCTCGTACGCTACCGCAAGAACGGGATGCTCAGGCGGATCCGGGCGACGCCCGTCCGTGCCTGGGAGTTTCTGACCGCGCAGGTGCTTTCACGCATCGTGATCCTGATGTGCGCCACGGCCCTGGTGTACCTGGGCTGCTGGGCCCTCTACCATTTTGAGTGCCGCGGCTCGCTCCTGCTCCTGACGTTTGTCTTTTTCATGGGGAGCCTCTCCATGATCTCGCTCGGCATGCTCGTGGCATCGCGGGGGCAGAGCGAGGAGTTCGCGAACGGGCTCCTCAACATGTTCTCCTGGCCCATGATGTTTCTGTCCGAGGTCTGGTTCTCGCTCGAGGGATCGAGCCCGGCGGTAAAGGCCGCTTCAAACGCGCTACCCCTCACGCACCTCGTGCGGTCGGCCCGCGCTATCATGAACGACGGTGCCGGCTGGTCGCAGGTGGCGCCGAGCCTCGGCTACATGGCCGTCGTCACCGTGGTGTGCATGGTGGTGGGATCGGCGATCTTTCAGTGGAGCGACAAGTAGCTACTCCGACTCCCAGTGGTCCTCGAAGCGGGCAAAGTCCCGGTCGAGCTTGTCCTTGAGCCGCGCCTTCGTGCCGTCATCCGCGAAGGATGAGTCGAGCGAGTTGTAGGAGAGCTTCTTGAGCTCGGCATAGCTGATGTCCGTCTCAGAGACCGCGTGCACGCACTCGTCATGGATGTCGGTATTGAACATGCCCTCGTCATCGGTCGAAAGGCTGACCTTGAGCCCCAGTCTCAGGTAGTCCAGAAACGGGTGCTTGGACATGGAGGACACGGCCCTGAGCCTCAGGTTGCTCTCCAGGTTGGCTTCGACCCCGAGCCCTTGGCGGCGCGCGAGCTCCAGCGACACGACGTCGGCCCCGAGCTTCACTCCGTGACCGAGGCGCTCGGCGCCCATGATCATGGCGTCGCGCGGGTTGCGCGCATCACCGAGCTCACCCGCGTGGGGGGCAAAACGCAGATCCGTCTGACCCTTGGCCCGGGCGGCAAGCAGGGTCCCAAAGATGGTCTGGCCCTTCTCGAGCATGGGGTGGTCGGTCTCGTCGGCCAGGAGGTTCGCGCCCACGAGGATCGGGGACTCGGGCAGGGCCACGAGCTGCCGGGCAAAGGTCCTGTTCTTTTCGGGCTCCATCATGCGGTTGAACGCCGCGAGCAGACGGATCACGACACCGTGCTGGGTCTCGAGCCGCTGTTCCCAGTCCTCAAGGCCCTGGACCCACGGCGCCTGGTTACGGACGTTGGTCGTGACCTCGACGTAGCTCACGCCCAAGCCGCCCGCGTCGTGGAGAAACGCGTCCCACATGAAGGGCTCGGGATCGACCGAGTGGTTGGCGAACACCAGGGCCGAGACAAAGGTGAAGGTGCCCATGAAGCGCTTAAAGTCCTGGCTCCCCGCCGGCAGAAAGAAAAGGTCCTGCACCTTGCGCTGGTCCGCCGCTTTGAGGTCCGAGTATTTGATCAGCTGCCCATAGGGAGTGAGAAAGTCGAGTTCACCGGGAAAGAAGCTACCAGGCTGGCCGGCACCGTAGAGCGACGCCTTGAGTTTGCCGAGGTCAATGAGCGGATTGACCTGCTCCAGGATCTTCACGACCGCCGGACGGTGCAGCGTGCCCCACGGGTGGATATGGAGCATGCCGCCCTTGGGGAGTTCACGGCAAAAGTTCTGAACGGACTGGGGCTCCTTGCGCAGGTTCTCGAGGTCAATGTCCGACGCCTTCGCGGCCTGGGCCTTGGAGAAGCGGATGAGCCCGCGGTGGAATTTCTGAATGGCCTGGATCTCGGAGGCCGTGAGGGTCGTCTCCGCCTTGCCGGTGCCGAGGAGGGATTCCCATTCGGCGCGGGTGAACGGGGCGCCGCCGGCACCCATGCGGTCGGAGAGGGCCTTGGCCGCGTCCTTTTGGAGCTGCGAGATGCGCGCAAGCTTGGCTTCCACCCCGGCGGGGAGCCCGGGCAGGGAGTCTGCATGGGCCACGGGCGAAAGGAGGAGGATCACGGCCAGAAAACGTGAATTCATGCGCCGCGTTATACCCCAAAACGGCGCCGTTGCGCCATGGGCTACGGTGGGTTACGGGATACCCTATGCGTGACGTCAAGTTACGGGTCCCCGGGGGGGGCCATACGGTCATCCCGGGCACACCGGTCGACCAGGTGGGGGTAGAGGAGCGGGCGGCCCATTTCGCCACCCGCAGCATCAAGAAGGGGTCCAAGTTCGACGCGTTGACCCTGGCCATCTCGATGGTGGATCTGACCACCCTCGAGGGGTCCGACACTCCCGGCAAGGTCCGGCAGATGTGTTCCAAAGCGCGGCTCCCGGTCTCGGCCGCCCAGTGGCACGAGATCTCGGCGGGCAAGGACCTGCCCGAGATCCCGTCCGTCGCAGCGGTCTGCGTGTACCCCAAGCAGGTCCCGATCGCGGCCAAGGCGCTCGCCGGCACCAATATCGAAGTGGCCGCCGTGGCCACCGCGTTTCCGTCGGGGCAGTTTCCCCGCGATCTCAAGCTCAAGGACGTCAAACGCACCATCGAGCTCGGCGCGACCGAGATCGACATGGTGATCGACCGCGACGCGTTTCTCCGCGGCGACTACCAGGCGGTGTTTGACGAGATCGTCGCCGTCAAAGAGGTCTGCGGCCACACGCACCTCAAGGTGATCCTCGAGACGGGCGAGCTCCAGACCTACGACAAGATCCGCTTCGCCTCCTGGCTCGCGATGGAAGCCGGCGCGGACTTCATCAAGACTTCGACCGGCAAGGCCGCGGTCAACGCGACCCCCGGCAACACCCTCGTCATGCTCCAGGCCATCGCCGACTACCACGCCGAGACCGGCAAGATGATCGGCATGAAGCCCGCGGGTGGAATCCGCACGGCCAAGCAGGCCCTGCAGTACCTCTGCATGGTGCGCGAGACCCTGGGACCGGCGTGGCTCACGCCCGACATGTTTCGCTTTGGCGCGAGCGTGCTCCTAAACGATCTGCTCCGTCAGATCTTTAAGCAGGTCACGGGCCGCTACTACCACCGTCAGACTTTCTCATTGGACTAGGACTGAAGCATGGCACTCGAAAAAGCGACGCAACGTAAGAAGAAAAACGGAACGGCCAAGGCCAAGGGGCCCGCGCCCGCCAAAGGGGCGAAGGGAGCGACGGTCGAGCCCGGCTCGGGCGCGCAGCTCGCACGCTCGGCCCGGCCCAACCGCTTCGTGCAGGACTACGATGCGGCCCCCCAGGAGGCGGATTTTGCCCGCCTCAAGGACCGCTACGAGCTCTTCATCGGCGGTAAGTTTGTCCAGCCCAAGAGCGGCAGATACCTCGAGACGCTGAACCCGGCTCGCGAGACCCGCATCGCCGAGGTGGCCGACGCCGGCGAGGCCGACGTCGACGCCGCGGTGAAGGCCGCCCGCGCGGCCTACGAAAAAACGTGGTCCAAGATGCCCGGTAAAGAGCGGGCCAAGTACCTGTTCCGCATCGCGCGCATGATCCAGGAGCGGGCCCGTGAGCTCGCCGTGGTCGAGACCATGGACGGCGGCAAGCCCATCAAGGAGAGCCGCGACGTCGACATTCCCCTCGCGGCCGCGCACTTCTTCTATCACGCGGGCTGGGCCGACAAGCTCGAGTACGCGTTTCCGGGCGCCAAGGTCGCGCCCTTGGGCGTGGCCGGTCAGGTCATTCCGTGGAACTTTCCGCTCCTCATGGCGGCGTGGAAGATCGCGCCGGCCCTGGCCTGCGGCAACACGGTGGTCCTCAAGCCCGCCGAGACGACGCCGCTCACGGCGCTCCTCTTGGCGGAGATCTGCCAGGCGGCCGAACTCCCCGAGGGCGTGGTCAACATCGTCACTGGCGGACCGGATACGGGTAAGGCCGTGGTCAACCACGGCGACCTGAACAAGGTGGCCTTCACGGGTTCGACCGCGGTGGGCAAGCTCATCGCCAAGGCCGTGGCCGGCACCGACAAGCGGCTCACCCTCGAGCTCGGCGGCAAATCGGCCCATATCATTTACGAAGACGCGGCCATCGACCAGGCGGTCGAAGGCGTCGTCAACGGCATCTTCTTTAACCAGGGCCACGTCTGTTGCGCGGGTTCGCGGTTGCTCGTCGAAGAGAGCATCGCCGAAGTCGTCATGCGCAAGCTCAAGAACCGCATGGATCAGCTCCGCGTCGGCGACCCCTTGGACAAGAACACGGACATCGGGGCCATCAACTCGGCCGCCCAGCTCAAGACGATCCAGGACCTGGTCAAGAAGGCCAAGGACGAGGGGGCCGAGTTCCACCAGAGCTCGCGCTTTTCGCTCCCCAAGAAGGGTTACTTTCACGCCCCCTGCGTGTTCAGCGGCGTCTCGTCGGCGAGCACGATTTTCAGGGTCGAGGTGTTCGGCCCCGTGCTGGCCATGTCGACGTTCCGCACGCCGGCGGAGGCCGTGCAGAAGGCCAACGACACGCCCTATGGTCTCG
>DATJFU010000496.1:0-5605 GCA_035495495.1 Bdellovibrionota bacterium | reverse complement strand
TCCCAGGGCGCCTGGGTATGTCCCTACGCGGAAAATCCGACCTATCACATCAGATATCGCGGCTTCCACCGCCCCCGTACCTGACTGCATTGCATCAAGTGACGGTACTTCCTGGGGGCCATGGGCACCGGACCAGAACACTCCGTGAAACGCCCTGGCATCGCCCTTGCTCTGTTAGGAATCCGTTCATGGCACAAGCACAGAGACTCGTTGAGGTTCAGAGCCCCGCAACCCCCGATCGTCTTGCGGCGGTCGTGACGCTCAAGCCGCGCCACGATCTACACTTGCTCCGCAAGATCTGGCACACGGGCATGGGACTTCTGATGGTGGGCATCTACCAATCCGGGATGGCCCGGTGGACCGCCGTCACCATCCTCGGCTCCGTGCTCACGGCCTTTCTGATTCTCGAGTCCGCGCGAATCCGTATCCCCGCATTCAACGCCACTTGCCTCAAGCTCTGGGGCCCGCTCCTGCGCAAGGACGAAGAGAACCGCATCAGCGGCCTTCCGTACTACGTCGGCGCGACGTTGCTCTCGATCGCCCTGTTTCCGAAGCCGGTCGCGGTTCTGGCCGTGATGTTTCTGGCCATCGGTGATCCCATCGCCTCGCTCGTGGGGATCCTCTTTGGTGGAAAGTCGCGCCGGTTTGCGAACGGCAAGTCTTGGGTGGGCACCGCGGCGGGTGTCGCCGCCTGCATGGCCGTGGCGCTGCTCTATGTGAACGGTCTGGCCCTGCCTTGGCCCAAGCTCCTGGCGATCACCGCCATCGGTGGTGCGGTGGGCGGCACCGTGGAACTTCTTCCTCTCGAGATCGACGACAACTTTTCTATCCCGGTGATTTCAGGCTTCTTTTTGTGGCTTTTGTTCATGGCCCTCGGGGTGTAAAAACTCCTAGGCTGACGTCCACCTAGTGGACACCTTCATCGATCTAACACCACGCTATTTCAGGGTTTTTTTCTGGGGCTCCGCGGCATGTGGATTGCTCCATAGGGTTCATGGGGTATCGTGTACCCCTGGGAGTCACCCCAATTGAGAGGTTTTAGGTTCCGGATCCCCCTGTCCCTGGCCCTTCTGGCGCTGATCGCGCCGGGGGCGGACGTTTGGGCGATCCCGACGCGTCTCTCCCCCGAGTGGGTCCATGACGTGGGGGGGGTTGCCCCGAACCAGAGCTTCTTGGACGACCTGACCCCCTCGCCCGCGGCCTCCAAGGACCCCCTGGTCATCATGGATCAGGTCTCGGCCGCCCGGATGCGCCAGGAGTACGAGGACATGACCCGCGAGCAGACCATGCGCGAGGCCTACAGCCTGAGCACTCCCACCGAAGACGCGTCTTATATGGGTCGGGTCGAAGACTTTACCCGTCACGTCCTGCGCACCATCTTCAACTTTCACGTTCACGACCGCATGAAACGGGTCGAAGAGAAATCGGCAGAGGCCCGCACGTTTGGCGTCGCCTCCCGCGCGCTCGAAAAGATGTCCGTGAAAGTGGACGAGAAGTTCGAGGTCGGCACCCGAGCGGACATCCCCAACCAGAAGGGCACGCTCTGGGTGCGCTCCCCCTACATCGACGGCTCAGTGGACGTGAACCTGGGTGCCACGTGGCAGGACCCGGTTCAGGCCGCCGCCAACAAGCTCGACCCCCGCAACCCCAATAACGAGCGCTACCGGGTCTCGCTCTCGCGCCAGGTTCCGGGCATCGATATCCGGGGCGGCGTGACCTACGGCCTGGACAGCACGCTCGTGACCGCCTCGGTCTCGCGCCAGCTCGCCGACCACCTGACCTGCGAAGTGATGACCCGCCGGGGCCTCGATCCCACGCGCTCCGGCCTCGCTGGCAGCGAAGAGGCCGTGAAGCTTGATTACAAGCTTCACTTCTGACGGATCCCTAACTCCTTCATTTTGAGCTGAAGCCCTTTGCGCGAGAGCCCCAGGCGTTCTGCCGCGCGCGTGACGTTGCCCTCGGTCTCCTCGAGGGCGCGCTCGATGAACGTGCGCTCGAGGTCCTGCATGCGCCGGCGCACGATCTCCTTGAAATTGGAGAGGTCCTCGAGCTCCTGGGCGGTGGGTTCGGCGCTGGGCGACACCGCGGCGTCGCGGATGGGGTCGGGCAGTCCGGCCGCCAGCAGCGTGTCGCCTTCTGACATGAGCACCATCCGCTCGATCACGTTCTCGAGCTGGCGGATGTTGCCGGGCCAGCCAAACGAGCGAAGCGCGGCGAAGCAGGCGGGCTCGAGCTTGGAGATGTTCTTGCCTAGCTTGCCGTTGAAACGCTCGATGAAGTACCCGATGAGGGTCACCAGGTCGTCGCGCCGCTCACGCAGCGGTGGAAGCTGAATGGGCACGACGTTGAGACGGTAAAACAGGTCCTCGCGGAATCGGCCCTCGGCCACTTCTTTTTCGAGGTCCTTGTTCGTGGCGGCGATGATGCGGACGTCGACCCGGATGGGGCTGACGCCGCCGACGCGCTCGAACTCCTTTTCCTGGAGCGCTCGGAGCAGTTTGACCTGCATCTCGGGCGGCATGTCGGCCACCTCGTCCAAGAAGAGCGTGCCTTCGTGCGCGAGCTCAAAGCGTCCGGGTTTTGAGCCGACGGCGCCCGTGAAGGCTCCTCTTTCGTACCCAAAGAACTCGCTCTCGATCAGAGTCGCGGGGATCGCCGCGCAGTTGATCTTGATAAACGGTTTGCGGGCGCGGTCCGAACGGGCGTGGATCTCGACGGCGACGAGCTCCTTGCCGGTGCCGCTCTCGCCGGTGATGAGCACCGTCGTGGGCGAGGGGGCCACCTTGCCAATGACCTTGAAGATCTCCTGCATCTGGGGGCTCGAGCCCACGAGCGGGCTTACAAGTGAGCGATCGCCTTCTGAAGGCTGCTCGGGCACGCCGATGGGCTCGTTCTTGCTGCGTCGATGGGTCTCGACGGCTTTCTTGACCACGTTCAGGAGCTCTTGGCGGTCAAAAGGCTTGGTCACGAAGTCAAAGGCCCCACGCTTGAGCGCGGTCACGGCCGACTCGACGGTCCCGTGGGCGGTGACCATGACCACCGGTAGGCGCGGAAAATGGCGCGCGCAGTACTCGAGGATCTCCATGCCCGTCACCTCGGGCATCATGAGATCCGTGATCACGAGATCCAGTCCTTCTTGGTCGATGAGGCCGAAGGCGGCGCGGGGGTCGTTGACGGTCACGACGTCGAAGCCGGCCTTTTGGAGCGTGGCCGACATGACAAAGGCCACGTTCTTTTCGTCGTCGATCACCAGGATCTTGGAGGTCATGCCTTGGGCTCTCCCGCGAAAGGAAACAGCACCGTGAAGCGGGCAAAACGCCCTTCTTCGCTTACCGCCTCGATCCGTCCGCCGTGATTCTCGGCGATTTTCTGGCAGATGGAAAGGCCGAGGCCGGTTCCACCCGTCGAGGTGGTGAAGAAGGGGATGAAGATCTTGTCCATGTGCCGGGCGGGGATCCCTTGGCCGTTGTCCTCGACCTCGAGCACGACGTACCGGGCCCGGGGCGACCCGGGGGCGCCCTTGGCGACGCGGACGGTGACCTTGGGAGCCGGTCGGCTCTGTACCGCTTTGGCGGCGTTCTGGACGAGGTTGACGAGGAGCTGCTGCACCTGGATCGGCGTGCCGCTCACCCAGGCGCCGCGGTCCTGCACCTCGAGGCGGACGAGCCGGGGATCGGCCAGGCCGTGCCTGAGGGTGTCGATGGCCTTTTCGGCGAGCGGCGCCAGGTCAAAGCGTTCGGTGTCGAGGCCGGCGGGCTTGGAGTATTCCAGAAACTGGCTCACCACATGGTTGAGGCGGTCCGTCTCCTCGACGATCACCTTGAGAAAGCGGGCGTCCGGCCTGTCGCTCTCGGGTTCGAGAAACTGGGCCGCTCCCTTGATCGCGCCGAGCGGGTTTCGGATCTCGTGCGCGAGGCCCGCGGCCATCTCGCCGAGCGCGGCCAAGCGCTCTTTTTCTCGTTGGCGCGTAAAGACCTCGAGGTTGCGGAGCGTCCGGCCGGCCTGCTCAAAGAAAGGGTAGATCAGCTGCAGGAGGCCCCAGTTGTTGCCCCACGGCTCGGGCGGGGCGGATGCGGCGAGGGTCACGAATCCCAGGAGCCGATCCTCGTCAAAGAGCGGGATGAGAACGTTGGCGTCGATGGCTTTCATGGCCTGAAGGAGCCCCGACAGATGCTCGCGCTGCGTTCGGCTGGCCGAGCGGTCGAGCTCGTTCTCGAGCATCTGGTCCAGGAGGACGGGGACCTCGCCGCGCCGGTGCAGGTCCTCGCAGACGTGGAGAAGGGCGTGGCCCGGCAGAAGACCGCCCGAGACGGGACGGCCCGCGCCGGCGAGGCTGCGGACCCATTCGTAGCGGGTCGCATCCCCGGAGAGCACGTAGAGCGCCGCCCGATCCGGGCCCAGCAGCTGACGGACGGTGAGGATTATGGCCTCAAAGAGGGAGCGCGGTTCGTTCTGAATCGCGAGGCGCATTTGCGCGTCGCGGAGGCTGGCCATGAGCTGCCGCTGCCGTCTGGGCACGAACCGCTGGGTCAGGACCCGCACGAGGGAGCGCAGGGGATCCAGGAGCACCACGAGCAGAAACGAGATGATGAAGGAGTTGAGAAAGAAGAGGGCGGGACGCGACTGAATCCACGTAAAGAGCAGGGAGTACACGCCCGTGAGCAGCAGGGCCAAGGTCAGGAGCACCAGAAACCGCGAGATGAGCGCCTCGACGTTGAGAAGCCGTTGCTGGGTCAGGGCCTGGCTCACGAAGAAGAGATAGACCGTCAGGCCCAGGTTGCCGAGCGCGGGCACGACGCGGCCGAGCTCCGGGGCGTGATCCATGAACGAGGTGCAAAGAACGAGCAAGGCGCCGAGGTAGATCAGCGAGCGCCGGGCTGGCTCGAGGCCCACGTTGGGGATCCGGGCGGCACCGCGGCCGCGGTCCATCCAAAGGAGGCGCAACATCTGTAGGGCCACGAACCCGGGCGAGAAGAGGACCGCCTCATGCACCCAGGGGATCTCATCGACCCCCAGGAGCAGGGCTCCGCTCAGGGCAAAGGCGGCCGCGACGGAAAGGTGCATGAGCCGGCGGCTGAATCGGTCGCGCGCGCGCACCATGCCCCGGACCATGGCGATACCCGCGGGCGAGAGCCAGACGTGCGTAAAGAGGTGCGCGCGGTAGTACATCCCGCGGCCGGTGATCTCGTAGAGAAAGAACGCAAGCGACCAGGCGAAGATGAGGCCGCAGAGGGTCCCGAAGGCCAGGTAGACCTTGTTGCGGAGGTTCCGCGCGGCCACGGAGGCGCCCAGCGCCAACGACGTGACGGCCACGAGGAAGGAGCTCTGACCCAGGACGTCCATCATGCGCAGGGGGTCATACCATAGGGGCGGGGCCTGGGATTCCTGGTCCCAAGGGGCCCCCCTTGAGCCCTTTCAGGCGGGTCGGGCTCCTGCCCTTCCCACCCCTGAACCCTCCTGGGGGTGGGAGCCCGCTGAAAGGGCTCAAGGGAAACCCCTTTGGAACCAAGAAGTTCCGCCCCGCCCCGTGCAACGCCCTCCGGCGTGAACGCCCAAGGCCAAAGCCTCTTCCTCACCCTCGCGGACTGCGGCGCTCGGTGTCTCC
>DATJFU010000495.1:0-2224 GCA_035495495.1 Bdellovibrionota bacterium | reverse complement strand
CAGTCGGATACCGGCTGGGACCAGCTGGGCCTGAGGCCTGAGCTCCTGCAGCTCATCGAGACAGCGGGCTTCAAGTTTCCCACCATGGTTCAGGTCAAGGCGATCCCCCTGGCCATCAACGGCGAGGACATCATCGGCTCGGCTCGGACGGGTTCGGGCAAGACGGCCGCCTTTTCGTTTCCCATGATCCACAAGCTCTTTGGCAAGAGCGGGACCTACGGCCTGATCTTGGCTCCCACGCGGGAGATCGCGCTCCAAACCCAGGAGACCCTGGTCCAGTTCGCCCACCCCCTCGGCCTGACCTCCGTCTGCCTGATCGGTGGAACGGACCTCAAGGCCGATGCCCGGGCTCTTCTGACCTATCCCAACATCATCGTCGGCACGCCCGGCCGGATCTGCGACCACCTCGAGAACGGCAGGCTCTGGCTCGACTTCATCCAGTTTCTCGTGCTCGACGAAGCCGACCGCATGCTCGACATGGGCTTTTCGGACCAGCTCGCCATGATCACCTCGGCCTGCCCCAAAGAACGGCAGACCATGCTCTTCTCGGCGACCATGGGCGGGCCCGTTCGCCAGCTGGCCGAACGGATCCTGCACAATCCCAAGTCCGTCATCATCGGCAAGCCCCTCGAGACGGCCAAGACGGTCGCCCAGAAGCTCATCTGGACCAACGAGGACGGCAAGAAGCGGGAGCTGCTCCGCCTTCTCGAGCGCAATCCCGGCGCCTCGACCATCATTTTTGTCCGGTCCAAAGACGGCGCGAGCCGGCTCTGGCAGACCCTACATTCGGCCGGATTTCACGACGCCACCTACATCAGCTCGAACAAGGCCCAGCAGCACCGCGAAGAGGCGCTGAACGGGTTCAAGTCCGGCAAGTACCGCATCCTCGTGGCCACCGACGTCGCCGCCCGCGGCATCCACGTCGAGGACGTGCAATTCGTGGTCAATTACGAACTGCCGATGGAATACGAGGACTACGTGCACCGCATCGGCCGCACGGGCCGCAAGGACGCCAAGGGCACCGCGATCACCCTCGCCACGGGCCGCGACCGGCGTGACATCGCTGCCATCGAGCGGATCATCGGACAGAAAATTCCAGAAGAAGGCGGCCGTCCCGAGCAGGGCGACCGGCCCTCCGAATATCGTGGCGACCGCGATCGCGGTCGTGGCGGGCATCGTGGAGGCGGCGGCCGTCGGGAGCCCCGCGGGGATCGCGGTGAACGCAGCGAACAGCGCGGCCACGGCGGCGAGCGCGGAACTTCACCTGAGCGGGCGCCTTCACCTTCCGTCGAACGGGCGCAGCCTTCGGGTGACCGCGGTGAACGCGATCACGGAGGCCGTGGCCCCGGACGGAGTCCCAGTGCTCCACCTCCTCCCAAGCCTCCGGTCGGAAACAGCATAGTGGCGCCCGTCACCGCGGACAGCATGTTCTACGGCCCGGCGGCGGACGAAGAATTCGGCGACGAGCCAGCACCGGCGCCACAGCACCACCGGGGTGAAAACCGCGGCGGCCGTGGCGGAGGCAGGGGCCCCAGAGGCGGTGGCGGCGGTTCGGGCGGCGGTGGACGTCGCAGACGCCGTGGCGGCCGTGGCGGAGCCAGGGGTCCCGGCGGTTCGGGCGGCGGAGGCCACTCTGGCGGCGATTCGGGCGGCTCTTCGCCCTCCTAAGCGCTCCCCGTGTTAGCCCTTCTCTTTCTCTTCGCACTGAATTCCACCCATGCGCGCGCGGACGGCGCCAAGGTGCTCAGACTCAATCCCGCGCCCAACGCGGTGGCCGAGCCCGAACATGAGCTTGGCCTCGCGGCTGCGCCCGTGGCCGGCCCTTTTGGTGGAATGACGATCCAAGGCGGCCAGACGACCCTCGTCGCCTCCGCCTCTTACGCCTACACCCACGACCCCCAGCTTCAGTACGGCGCGAGCGTGTACTACATCAGCGTGGGCGGGATCCAGAACGTGCGGGTCATCCCCGAGATCACGGTCAACTTTCCAGGGAGCGATGAGAGCCTGCGGGAAGCCTTCTTTCTCAAAGGCGGCGTAGGAGCACTCATGGCGTCGGTGAGCTCATCGACGATCGTCTACTCGGTGTTTTCTCTGTCCGCCGGAAAACGGTTCGGCATCTCGGAGCACGTCTCGTTCAGGCCCAACGTGTCCGTCTCCAAGGTGGAGCACAGCCCGCAGCGCTGGGCGATCTCACCTGTGGAGTTCAGCTTCTTTCTTTAACCGT
>DATJFU010000494.1:0-5405 GCA_035495495.1 Bdellovibrionota bacterium | reverse complement strand
CGGGCCTTGGTCACCTCAAATCCCATGTGGGTGGCCATCTTACCGACGTTGAGCGTAAAGCGGTCGTTTGGCGTAAAGGTGACGACGGCCTGGCCGATGTGCTTGGCCACCTCGTCGGCGGTTCCGATGCCGCCGTTCATCGCATCGGCCATCTCGCCAAAATCCAGGTCGGTCTTGAACGCCACCTTACCGACCTGGGCCTGCATCGTGAGCTCGACCAGGTTCAGCGCGAACTCGTTGTCGAAGAAATCAAAGTTCCTGAAACTGTTCACCGCCGGCCTGGGGCGGTTGAAGCCGTAGGCGTAGTAGAGGTCAAAGAGTCCGTTGAACGTGACCGAGGGCGCGGCGGGCGCCGGGGTCGCCGACGGAGCCAGGGCCGGAGCTGGAGCCGGCGTGGCCGAAGCGGCGGGGGCGGCCTCGGAGGCCGCCTCTTTTGCAGGCGGCGCCGGACGGCGCTGGAATTCGGCATGGGTCGCCTGTGACTCACGGGCAACCGGACCTTTGGGCACCCATTTGCGGACGCCCCAGGACTCGGGCCCCAATTCCACAGCCGCTGTGTAGGTGGTCTTTCTTGCCTTGAGGGTGAGCCGTGCGTGCTCGCCCTCACACTGGACCTGGGTGGATCCCACGGCTTTGGAGTCCGAACAGCGCGAAATATCGAGCGATGCTTTGAGTTGGGCGCAGTCCCCCGCGCCAGAAACCTTGATCCTTGCGCAGGTAGATGTTTCAGCGGCACTCGCCGGCAGGGCCAGGGCCATCGCCAGGGCCAAGATCAGATTCACCATGGTGCATCCCCCAAAGTTGTTGTGGTTTCTTGATGGTACCTGAACGCCTTCTTCACAAAAAAAAAGAAAAGCAGATACAATTAGTCAAGATTAGATCTTCGGCTACCGATCCGATTTTGAGCCGTGTGGAAACTCCTGGGAGGACTCCGTCTTGGACAAGGAAACGGCACAGCTGCTTGCCGTCTTTTTCGACGAAGCTAAGCAGACCTTAGACGAGATCGAGAGCTGTTTGCTCGAACTCGAAGCCCAACCCCAAGGCAGCCCGGCGATGGAACGGATCATGCGATGTGCCCATAACCTCAAGGGCACGTCGGCGGCGATGGGCTTTGGCGGCCTCGCCGAAATCTGCCACGCCCTCGAAACGGCGCTTCTGAAAATCAATCGGGGAGAGCTGCCAGTCTCGGCCAGGCTGGTGGGCGACATGCTCGGGAGCGTCGACGCCGTACGCGATCGCGTCGAGGGCGCGCGAGGCAGCGAGACCCCGCAGGTCGCCTGTGACGACTGGGTTTCAAAACTCAAGGAGGCCGTGTCGGCTCCCGTGCAGGCCGCCGCGCCGGTACCAGCGGCTCCGGTGGTTCCCGTTGCGTCCACGGTGGAATCCGTTGCGCCGGTGCCCGGGCCCGTACAGGCCGCAAATGTGGTCGAAGATATCCTTTCTCCGCGCCCGGGGGCGCCTGCCCATCACGCGCCTCCTCCCACGGGCGGAGGCAGCGCCGCCGAAGGCAGCATCCGCGTGGGCCTCAAGCGCATCGAGCACCTCACCAACAACGTGGGCGAGCTCGTGATCCTCAAGGGCGTGCTGACCCAGCACATGCACGTTTTTGAAACCGATCTTTTGAGAAAGACCCTGATTCAGCTTTCCAAGGTCACGAACGAGATCCAGGAGCTCTCCATGGGGCTCCGCATGGTTCCTCTCAAGGCCACGTTCCAGATGCTCCATCGAGTGGTGCGTGACACCCGCGAGGCGGTTTCCAAGGACGTGCGCCTCGAGACCGTGGGCGAGGATACCGAGGTCGACAAGACCGTGGCCGAACGGCTGAGCGACCCCCTCGTCCACATCATCCGCAACGCCATAGACCACGGAATCGAATCGGCGGAGGCGCGCGCTCAGGCCGGCAAGAATCCGCAGGGAACGATCCGCGTGTCCGCCTATCGCAGGTCCGGTCGCCTGGTCATCGACATCCAGGACGACGGCGGGGGCGTAAACAGCGACAAGGTGCGCGCCCGAGCCGTTGAGCGCGGGCTGATTGGAGCCGGAACAAAAGTCGGCGACCGCGAAGCCATCGAACTCCTTTTTCTGCCAGGATTCTCGACCAAGGATCAGGTGACCGAAATCTCGGGGCGGGGCGTGGGGCTGGACGTGGTCCGGTCCAACATCGAATCCCTGCAAGGCGAGGTCGAGGTGGAGTCCAGGCCCGGACAGGGCAGCCTCTTTCGGGTGAGCGTGCCGCTCACTCTCTCGATCATCGACGTCATGGTGGTTCGCGCGGGGGCCGAGCGCTACCTGGTTCCGGTCACGCAGGTTCACGAGGCCGTCCAGCTGGATGGGTCACACGTCAACGTAATCGCCGGCTCGGGAGAGGTGTTTGCACTCCGGGGAGAGACCATCCCCCTGTACCGGATGCAGGCGCTTCTCGGCCGAATGGGCACCATCTCAGACGATTCGACCATCCTGGTCGTGCGGGGCGCGGGACGCGTCTTTGGCGTCGCCGTCGACGAGGTGCTCCGTCAGCAACAAGTGGTCACGCGCCAGGTGGGCCGCGAGATCCGCGATCAGCGGGGCTTTGCCGGGAGCGCCATCCTGGGCGACGGCAAGCCGGGGCTCATTCTCGAACTTCACGAACTGGTTCAACGATTTAAATCCCGGGCTATCCGCGCTCCAGAAGCCCGCACCCCCCAGAGGGAAGCCGCATGAACGACGAACAGAGAATCATCACCTTTCGAGTAGGGGGCGAATGCTACGCCATGCCCCTTCTCTCCGTGCGGGAGGTCATCGCCCTCCCGACGCTGACGGGCGTGCCGTTTGCTCCGCCCCAGTTTCTGGGGATCACCAACCTCCGCGGCCAGGTCATCTCGATCTTTGACCTGCGGATCATGGTCGGCCTCAAGCGGCCGGCGGACACCCAGGAGACAGCGGTCATCATCATTAACTTTGACCAACTCCGCATCGGCGTGGTGGTCGACTCCGTGGATCAGGTCATCGTCTTCAGCAAAGACGAACTGAGCCCGGCCCCCGAGCTGCGGGATCAGCGGGGAAAGGAATACCTCACTGGAGTCATCCGCAAGGAAGGCAAACTCTTGCTTCTAGTCGACATCGCCAAGGCGCTCGGTGTCGAAGACCTGGCCATTGTGGCCGAACACTCGGGCGCCAAAGTCGCTGCTTAAATTTTGAAGGGAACTGAGGGGAATATGAAATCGAAAATCGGAAAGATCTCGCTGTGGAAGAGGCTCATGGTCACGAACGTGATCTACTCCCTGCCGATCCTGGCCCTGTCATACCTGATGGTGACGGCCAAGAACGAGCCCATCGACTTCGGGCAGAAAGAACTCCTCGGCGACGAGTACCAGCGGCCTCTCGAAGCCGTTCTGCGTGGGCTCTCTGAGCACCGTCTGGTAGCCCAGCGCGCCGCTTACGGCGACGAGCGCAGCCGGACCGAGCTCCCACCCCTGCAGTCCCAAATCGATGCGGCGATCGTCGCCCTCGATCAGGTCAATAAGAAGATCGGCGTCGATCTCCAGTTCACCGCGGAGGGCCTCGCCCTGCGCAAGCGCGAAAGCGCCACCGTCGAAAACATCACCAAGGATTGGCAGGCCCTCAAGGCGAAGCTCCCCACCCTCAAGGCCGCCGAGAGCAACACGGCCCATCTGGCCCTGATTGCCACCGTGCGCACCATGATCGCCCACATGGGTGACACCTCAAACCTCATCCTCGATCCGGATCTGGACAGCTACTATCTCATGGACGTCACGCTCCTGGCCCTTCCTCAGAGTCAGGATCGGATTCAGGAAGTCATGGGCGTAGTCGAGCCCATCCTGCGTCGCAAGTCCATGTCCGACGCCGATCGAGTTCAGCTCTCCGTGTACGGCGCACTGATGAAGCAATCCGACCTGGATCGCGTCACGGGTGACGTTACGACGGCCCTCAACGAGGACCCGGGGTTTTACGGCCGCAGCGAAACGTTACAGAGAAACCTGCCCGTGGCCACCGAGAAGTACTCCTCAGCCATGACCGCGTTCATTGACATGATCAACGGCATCGCGGCCTCATCGGAAATCAAGGTCTCTCCGGATCGCTTTCTGGCTGTCGGTTCGGCGGCTCTGGACGCCAGCTACAAGGCGTGGGACACGGCCGTGGCAGAAGAAGACGTCCTTCTCCATACCCGCGTCGGGACCTATCAGCGTAGCCGCACGATGGCCATCATTTACGCCGCCCTCACGCTGCTTGCCGTGACCGTTTTCTTCTTGGCCTTTGCCCGGCAACTTACCCACAGCATCGCAGAAGCCGTGGGCAAGCTGAAACGTGCCGCGGGCAACGCGGGTGGCTCGAGCAGCAAGCTCGTCGACGCTTCGCAACGAGTGTCGTCAGCTTCGACCGAGCAGGCCTCGGCCATTCAGGAGACCGTAGCGACGTTGAATGAAATCAACGCGATGGTTGGCAAGAGCGTCGACAACGCCACCCGTTCGGCCACGGTTGCGGAGACCAGCCGGGACATGGCGACTCGAGGCAAGATCGCCGTCGACGAAATGATCCACGCCATCGACGAGATCAACTCGAGCAACAACGACATCATGAAGCAGATCGAGGACAGCAACAAGCGGATCACCGAGATCGTCAAGGTGATCGGCGAGATCGCCACCAAAACCAAGGTGATCAACGACATCGTGTTTCAAACCAAGCTCCTCTCGTTCAACGCCTCGGTCGAGGCGGCCCGTGCCGGCGAACATGGTAAGGGCTTTGCCGTCGTCGCCGAGGAGGTCGGCAACCTGGCTCAGATGAGCGGCAACGCCGCCAAGGAGATCGGCAATATGCTCAACATGAGCATGGAGCGCGTCCAGGGCATCGTCGAAGAAACCAAGTCCAAGGTCGAAACCTTCGTTGGTGCCGGACGCGCCAAGGTCGAGAGCGGCACGGTGATCGCCAAACGCTGCAGCGAGGTCCTCGAAGAAGTGGTCAAGGGTGCCAACGAGGTCAGCTCCATGGTGGCCGAGATCTCGAACGCCGCCCGTGAACAGGCCCAAGGCGTCAACGAGATCTCCTCGGCCATGAACCAGCTCGACGAAGCGACCCACAAGAACGCCGACACCTCGGTCGAGACGGCCAACTACGCGACCGACATGGCCGGGCAGGCCCAAACCCTGAACCAGATCGTGGCGGTTCTTGAGTCCGAGATCCTGGGCCAGCGGGTCGACGTCGATGAGCACACCCATGAGAACGGGACCGGGGCCAGCCACGGTGAAAACGGGCATGCCGTGACCAACGGCCATGCCGTGACCAACGGGCATGCCCATCCGGGTGGCAACGTGTACCCCATGCCGGAGCGGCGGACGGCGGAGGAGCGCCGCGCATCTCAACCCATGCAGAAGGCGGCGGGCGCCGAATCGGTGCCCTTGGCCTCGGAT
>DATJFU010000493.1:0-3364 GCA_035495495.1 Bdellovibrionota bacterium | reverse complement strand
GGGAGTCGTCTTGACGACCCCGTTGCAGACGATGAAGGTGTTCTCGCCCGTGCCCTCGGCCATGTAGCCTTCGGGGTCCAGAAAGAGCGCCTCATCAAAGCCCTGGATGATGGCCTCGCGCTTGGCCACGACGCTCGTCACGTACTGGCCCGTGATCTTGCCCTTGGTGAGGAGGGAGTTCACATGGGGGCGGATAAACGTCGAGGTCTTGCAGCGGATGCCCTTCTGAATGCCCTCGTCGCCCAGGTAGGAGCCCCACTCCCAAGCGAGGACCATGACGTCCACCGGAGGGGTCAGACCGGGGTTCAGGCCGAGGGGGCCGTCGCCGATGAAGGCGAGGGGCCGCAGGTAACACTCTTCAAATCCGCAGGCCGCCGCGGTCTCAAGGCAGGCTTCGGTCAACTGGTCGACCGAGAAGGGGCAGGTGAGGCCCATGAGCTTGAGGCTGTCGGTAAAGCGCACCAGGTGTTCGTGGAGCCTGAACACCGCGCCGCCGCCCTTTTTCTGCTTGTAGGCCCGGATGCCCTCAAAGGCGCCGGTGCCGTAGTGGAGTCCGTGGGTAAAGGGGCTCAGCGTCGCTTGCTCCAGGGGGAGCATCTTGCCGTTTTTCCAAACCTTCGTGCCTCGGGCCATGCGGTGGTTCCTTTCGGGCGGGCGTCTTCTACTTTTCATCCCCGCCGGGCGATGACAAGCCGCCTTGCGTCGACGGCGTCCCGCGGGGACCGGGCCGGCGTCCGGCCACGAGTTTGATGATCTCAGAAGCGGTTTCTTCGAGGGCCTTGCCGGTCACGTTGAACACCGCCCACCGGCGGTTCTTACGAAACAGGTCATTGGCATATTCGACCTCGTCGGCCACCTTCAGGGGGTCGGCGTAGTCGCCGCCCTTGTCCGAACCCAGCCGCTGCAGGCGGGAGCGGCGGATGGTGGTCAGATCCTCGGGGTCGATCGTGAGGCCGACCACCTTGCGTTGGTCGATCTGATAGATCTCCTGCGGGAGCTCAAAGCCGGGGATGAGTGGAATGTTGGCCACCCGAAATCCCTGGTGCGAGAGGTACATCGATAGCGGCGTCTTGGACGTTCTCGAGATCCCGAGGATGATCAGATCCGCCTGGTCCAGACCCGTGAGGTCCTTGCCGTCGTCGTGGCGGATCGTGAACTCCATGGCGTCGATCTTCTCAAAGTACTGCGCGTTCACGTTGCGCAGAAGTCCGGCGAGCAATCGGGGCTCGTCCTTGAAGTACGCCGACAGCCCCGCGAGGAGCGGGCCCAGAAGATCGAGGCTCGGGACCGAGAGCTTGCTGGCCCGCTCGGCAAGGTAGTGCCGGAGCTCGGGCGAGACGATCGTAAAGATGATGAGGTCGCGCTTGACGGCGGCGTCGTCGCAGATCGCGTCAATCTGGGCTTCGGTCCGGACGTTCTTGTAGCGGGTGTAGTAGACGCGCTGGGATTCGAACTGGGCCATGGCGGCCTTGATCGTCATGGCGGCCGTCTCACCGGTTCCGTCAGAAACGATGATGACTCGCTTGAGTTCTTCGACCGCGGGCTTTTCGGCTTCCCTCACCTGGGCGCCCTCCGGCCCAGGGTTTTAACAAGGTTCCAGGGGCGGCGGCCAGCTAAAAGAGCCACGACGCCCGAGGCGGCCGCGCGGGCCATGGCTTCGCGGGTTTCGCGGGTCGAACTGCCCAGGTGGGGCAGGAGAACGGTGTTGCGGAGGGCTCGGAGATCGGCCGGGATCCTGGGCTCGTCCTCGTAGACGTCCAGGCCGGCGGCAAAGATCCTCCGTGCCTTGAGTGCCTTCACCAGCGCCCGCTCGTCGACGAGGGGGCCGCGGGAGGTATTGAGCACGATGGCGTCCCTGGGGAGAAGCGCGAGCCTGGGGGCGCTGAGCCAGTGCCGGGTCGAAGGCGAGAGCGGCGCATGGATGGAGAGAATCTGGGCCCTGCGGAGCTTGCTTCGGAGGCTCGACTCGGGCTCGCCGCGGGCGATGAATTCCACCTTGAGGCCGAGCGCCCTCAGGAGGCGGCCGGTCTCTTTGCCGATGCGGCCGGGGCCGACGATGACAGCGACGCGCCCCTTGAGGTCGAGGCCGTGGAGCTGGTCGGGGTCCCAGCCCTTCCACCGGCCCGAGCGGGCCACCCTCTCGCCCTCGGGGATGCGGCGGGCGGCGGCCAGAAGGAGGGCCAGGGTGAGCTCGGCCGTGGCGCGCGTGAGGACGTCGGGAGTGTTGACCACGGGGATCCGGCGCGCGGCGCATGCCGTGAGGTCGATGTTGTCGAGGCCCACGGCGACGTTGCCGACGGCGCGCAGGCGGGGCGCGGCCGAGAGCAGCTCGCGGTCCACCTTGACGGTGAGCAGGGTCACGAGGCCGTCGGCGTCGCGGAGCTCACGGAGGATCGCGGGGCGCGTGCGCGCCAGCACCACCCGCGCATGGGGGCGGAGCTCCTCGGCGACCACGCGCGCCGTCAAGGGATGGGTGATGACGATCTTGGGGAGTTTCTCAGCTTTCTTTGCCATTCAGCTTTCGCCATAGAGCTGCGCAAAGGCCGCGCTCAGGTTTCCGCGGTCGCGGTCCAGGACAAAGGACCCCATGCGACCGTCGGGGAGACGCGTCCTCAGATTCTTAAACCACGTGCGCTGCTGCTTGACCAGCTGGCGTGTGGCGAGGCTGATCTCATCCGTGAGACCACAGATGCCCGGCGCCACCTGGCGTCCCTCGGGCTTGCGACCCTCGAGAAAATCCACGGCCTGGGCATAGCCCACGGCGGAGAGCGGGCGGGCGCCCGGCCAGCGGGCGCGGAGGCTGTTCACCTCATCGAGCAATCCTCCGTTGACCATGGACTCCGAGCGGCTCCGGATCCGGTCCCGGAGCTCGCCGTCGGCGCGTTCCACCACCCAGAGAAAAAGTCCCTCGACGGGCGTGGAGGGCACCTCGGCCTCGAGCTCGGAGGGCGTCCGGCCGGTTTGATGGATCACCTCCAGGGCGCGAACGAGGCGGTACCGGTCGCGTGCCTGAATCCTCAGCGCGGCCCTGGGATCGGCGGCGTCGAGGCGCCGAAGGAGCTCGGCCGAATCGACGCCCTCGAGCGAGGCGCGAAACGCGGCGTCAGGCTTGCCCGCGGCCCATGTGCCGAAGAGAAGGGCCTTGAGATAGAAGCCGGTTCCGCCCACGACCAGGGCGCGCTTTCCGCGCCCGTGGATCTCACGGATGGCGGCGGCCGTGGCCTCGACAAAATCGCCAGCGGTAAAGGGATCCGAAGGGTCCCGCACGTCCAGGAGGTGATGGGGGACGCGGGCCCTTTCGGCGGCCGACGGCTTGGCGGCGCCGATTTCCATTCCCCGGTACACGGCCACGCTATCGGCGTTG
>DATJFU010000492.1:0-2315 GCA_035495495.1 Bdellovibrionota bacterium | reverse complement strand
ATCCTCACTCGCCACATGCTGTTCGTAAGCCCGGAGCATCTGGCGGTCTGATCCGCTAAAGCCTGAATAGATTTGGTTCGCGAAGGCCACCTGGGGCGTCATCAGGGACGCGACCTCGCTCCGGATTTCCTGGTACTGGGCGCGGAGGGCCGCCTCATAGCCTAGGCACTGGGTCCGAGTAGGGCCATCGGCATGGGCCAGCGTCCCCTGGGTGACTGCCAAGCTCGCGATCACGAGCAGAATCCCTTTTCTTTGTTTCATGGAACTCTCCCTTTTCTTACGCAATCGAACAGAGTCTTACACACCCGCGTCGGCCGACACCGGCACCGCCTCAGGGGCGATGGCCAGGGCGTCTTGCAAGCCCGAGGAGTCGTGGTCGCTCGAAGATTTGTTCTCGCCCAAGATCGAAGCCGAGGGACCGTCTGAGCTGGGGTGCAGGACTTCGTTACAGTGACCGAGGCCGCGATTGACGAAGTCCGTCTGACTCCCCAGGGCCAGAGTTACCGCGCGGTCCACCGTCAGGGGCTGGCCCTGGGGGTGGGCCTCGTCGGGCTGGGTACGGGGGCCGCTGGAGGTCAGGTTCCAGTCCACGCAAACCAGCCCCGCCGGCCGGCCGCCATCGTAATCGGCGCCGAATACCGACTGGAGATCGGTGGATCGGAGGTCTAGCGCGCAGGTATTGAACAGCATGGAGTCCCAGCGCTTGTAGATCAGGCGCCTGGCCACCAAGTCACCGTTGTCGTCGCTGCCCGGATTGAACCGCACGTAACAAGACCCGTCGGCCGAAAGGGGCTGAAGGCCGACTTCAGATTCAGCCAAGGAACTTTGATTTCGGCAGGTGTAGATGGGACGGAGGTAGTTGATGCTGGCGACGCGGAACCGACGCTCCAGCATGGGCGTCAACTCTTGCAAATCCAGCAGGCCCCGTTCCTGGTTACGGATGGCGCCGCGGTCGGCCTCAGTCAGGGCGCCGAAGGCCTGATTCGCGAAGGTCACCTGGGGGGTCACCAGGGATTCGACGTCCCGGCGATTGTCCTGGTAGAGGGCGATCAGGGAGGCCTGGACCGACAGACATTGTGCGCGCGTCGGACCGCCGTCATCCGCGTGCGCCACGACGCTCAGAAACGTGGTGAGACCCAGCGCCAAGGCCAACAAGAAAACGCGATTTGACATGGCAGGACCTAGAGCAGGGACCGTGCCGTACTCAGACACGCGATTGCGGGCGCAACCTTACGGAATCCCAGCGGTGGAAGTGTTGGGTGGGTGGACGTCGCTGTTCAAGTGCTGGACGGTCGCGGGGGCCGGCCCAAGTGTCGGGGGCGACACACGAGGATGCGCCATGCGCATGCGAAAATGATCAGCGCCCGCGGATCTCCGCCACGAGCGCGTGGTAGAGCAGCGAGAGGTCCTCGTTGGTCTTGCGCAGTCGGCCCATGACCGCCCGTGCGATCCGACGGTAGACCGGGAGCCCGAACTCGGGGTGGGCGGTCGCGAACTTCTCAAAGTCCGCCCGGTGGAGCACCAGGCAGCGGCAGGCGGTCGCGGCCTGAATGGTGGCCGTGCGGGCCTCCGAATCCAGGAGAGCCCCCTCCCCGAAGGCGACCCGGTCCTTGGCGTCAAGGATCGCCACCTTGTAGTTCTCACCCTCGGCCGTGGACTTCAGAACCTCGGCTTTGCCCTCGGTCAGGAGGTACATCTCGGCGCCGGCCTCGCCCTCTTGAATGATGGTTTCGCCGGGCTTGAAGCTCTTTTCTTTGAGAAGGCCCGTGAGCTCCGAAAGCCGCGCCGAGTCCGCCTGCACGTCCGCAAAGAGCGGCACGCCCCGGAGGTGCTCGACCCAGTCACCTGAGCCCGAGGCGGCGTTAGACCGCTTGGCGGCCGACGTGCGGGCGGTCATCGCTCTCTCCTGCGTGGTGGTTGCCGTTGTTGCGGGTCTCGATCACGATGGCCATCGATCCCTCGGGGATCACGTAGGTTTCCTTGGGGTTAAAGACGGGGCTGTTGCAGCGGATCTCCTTGACGCTCCGGAGGTTCTCGACCAGGCGCTTTACGTCCGGCGTCTTCTGGGCCTGCCTGAGCGCCGCCTCCTTGATGCTGTGGTTGTTGCCGGTGTTTTCGAGGATCCCGATCAGGTTGCAAAGGGGATTGGCCGCCTCGAACTCGCGCTTGTACTCGCCGTATTTGCGTCCCATGGCGGCCTCGGGGAGGGCACGGCTCGCGATCACGGTCGGCGTCGAGGGATCGAGCAGATCAAAGATGATGTTGGCGACCCCGGTTCCACCGCTCGCGTTGCTCAGGAGCAGGCGGCTGTACTC
>DATJFU010000491.1:0-2072 GCA_035495495.1 Bdellovibrionota bacterium | reverse complement strand
TGAAACGGCACATGGATCGCGCCGTCGGCCAGGTTCTTCCAGAGGTAGGCCCCCGCCAGAAACTGGGTTTCGTAGGTCTTGCTCTTGGCGTCCATCCACTGGGGCCACTTGATCTGCGCGCCGGCGGCCGGCGAGGTATTGGCTCCCACGTACACGTATCCGTTGTCGTATTCCTCGCCCACGCTGCCAAAGTTGTGGCCGAGCTCGTGGCGAAGGACCACGGGCCCGCTCCGGACCGAGCGGGTGGTCGTGGCGTAGGCACCGCCCAAGCCGCCATAAAAATCGTCGTTGGCGAGCAAGATCGGGTAGTCGGCGCGGACCGGCGCGAGGGCCAGTGCTTTTTCGATGTTAGCGGTGTTGCCCGGCATGATGGCCCGCTTGCTCTCGGGCGGATCGCGGTAGAGGCCCAGGGCGGTGTCGCGCTTGACGGTGTCCGTGATGCCCGACTGCTTGGAGGGCACGAACACGGCGTACACGTTAAAGAGGGGCGTGTAGCTCGAAAAGGTGCTCTCGCCAAAGAGGTCGTCGCGGATGCGCTGGGCATCGGCAAAGAACTTGTCCTTCTCGGCGGCGGTGTAGCCGTCGCCGACGATGGTGAGGTTGATGCGGTTGGCGAGGGGTCCCTGAAGCGTGAGGGTGCGCACTTCAGAGCCAGGCCACGACGCCTTCTCTTGTTCGTCGCTCTCGCCCGCGCGGGCCATGGGCCAGAGGTTCGTGGGCAAAGCTTGGGGGCGGTACCAGATCTCTTCGTAGAAAGCGGTCGAGCTTCCGGGGCCTTCGGCCAGGCGCTCAGGGATGGACCGGAGTTCCACCTGATCCAAACCGGGTTCGGTGGAAGTCGGTCTCACGGACAGCACGGTCTGGCGATCGCCCGTGCGCAGGCGGCTCACGAGCCAGCCCTGGGGGTCGGCTGCACCGGCCACCGTCGAGACCAAAAGGGCGCCCAAAACCAACGGCTTGCGAATGTCCATGGATCCTCCCCCGAGAGTGCCAAGAAGATGGCACAGGTCCCGGCCCAGGGGAACGGGAGTGATTTGGTTCGTTATGTTCTCCGGCTCAGTGCGTTACACGGCAGGCGGCCTCATAATCCGCCTTGGCGTGGGGCAGGGGCGGCACCGGAGGGGAGGCCGGAAAAAAGCAGGCGAGTTCGCACGCGTACACCCCATCGCTCAGGGCCGTGGGGTCATGGGGCGTGCCCGTCGTCACGGACATGTTGTGGAGAAACTCGTGAAAAATGGTGGAACGCAGGGGACCGCAGGTCGAGGGGACAAATGCCCTGGCCCGGTTCAAGAACACTCGCCGTCCGCCGACTTCGCCCAATCCGCAGAGATCATGCGGCCGGCCGGTCAGCGCGCCGTGGGCGGGGTGTTCTTGATCGTCCTCTTGCGCGGCCTTGAGCGCCTTGTAGGGCCCCGGCTCCATGCAGTGGATCTCCGGGTGCTGGGAATAAATAAATGCGATGTAACGGATGGCCAGGGTGGGATTGATCCGGGTCAGGCAGTGGGTGCCGTCGGTGACCGCGGCGTCGGCCTCGCCCATCACCATGAGGCTCCTGGGCGGGGGCGGAAAGTCGCAGCTCGGCCGGTCGACCTGCACGCCGGTGGAAGTCGACGTGAGCGTGGGCGGGGAGGCCCCCGTGCCACCCGAATGCGGCGCGGGCGTCCCCGGGGCGATAGAAAGCGCGCTCACCAGGGTGCGCACGAGTTCGTGGCCGGGCGAGACCCCTTGGGCCTTGGCGCGGCAGAACGCCTGCTCGAACATGGCCTCGGCCTGCGGCTGTTGCCCGACGTCGCCGTCGGCCAGCCAGCGGGGGATTCGTTCGACTGAGGATTGCGAGTCCGGCTTGCCGTCGTGGTCCGTGTCCTCGATGGTCTCGCGGCGGAGAAAGCGGGGGTCGGAGTCGTATTCTTCGATGACCCACTTGTCGACGCGACCGTCGCGGTCCTCATCGAGCTGGATCACGCGCCGGAGTTCGACGTCGGGGAGGTAGGACCAGAAAACCCACTGGTCCATCTTGCCGTCGAGGTCGCGGTCCGCGGCGAAGGAGCCCCATTCGCCTAATGGGCCCGTCT
>DATJFU010000490.1:0-2324 GCA_035495495.1 Bdellovibrionota bacterium | reverse complement strand
GTCGCCTTTAGGATCGTGGACGGCGAGGCCCGCCTCGAGCGCACGGGAGACCACCTCGGAGCAGGGGTCGAATTTCATCTCTTCTCGGCCTCGCATCAGGCCGCGCGCAAGCTGACGACCCACGAGCATCTGGAGAGTCTTCGCGACCGTCTCGGCGACGCTTCTGATGCCGCTTCGGCCGCCGCGCGCATCTCGCGGGCGGCGCAAACCTGCCTCGAGTCGTGGAACTCGGGCCAGGCCCTCGAATTCGGCCGGTCCGCCGGCGTTTTTGCCCGGATCCACGACGAGCACGGGCTCGAGCACGCTTCGGCCAGGCGCGATCGCCTGGCGATCGAGGCTCTGCCCGGGGTTCTCGGCGTCAAGGGCTGCGGCGCCGGACTGGCCGACGCGCTTTGGGTCCTGTCCGAGGCCGGCGCGGGCGCCGAAGTCCAGTCTTTGGCGGTCGAGCTCGGGCTGCGCCCCGTGGCGGGGTTCAGACCGTGATTCGCGTTCAGGCCCCGTCGAACATCGCCCTCATCAAGTACATGGGCAAGAAGGCCGCGGACGGAAATGTTCCCGCCAATGATTCGGTTTCGCTGACCCTCGAGAACCTCAGGACCGAGGTCGAGGTGGATCTCGATTCCACCGGCTTGTTTCGCTGCCCGGCCCTTGCTCCCGAGGCGGCCGAGCGCTTTGAGCGCCACGCGGCGCGCGCCTCGGCGGCGGCTCCGCGGATTCTCGCGCGCTTTGGCCTCGCCTCGGTGGACGTGGGCGGGACGATCCGGAGCGCCAACCGGTTTCCGACCGGCGCAGGTATCGCCTCGAGCGCATCCAGTTTCGCCGCGCTGACCCTCGCCGTCGTGCGTGCCCGCGCCGCGGACTGCGAGGCCTTTGATGCCCTCCTGGGTTCGCCCCGCGGGGTGGAATTCAAGATGGAGCTCGCCGCGGTCGCCCAGCGCGGCTCGGGCAGCTCGTGCCGCTCCTTTCTCGGCCCGTGGGTGCGTTGGACCGCCGAAGGCGTGAAGCCGCTCGCGTCGTCGATCGAGCCCCTCGCCGATCTCGTTTGCGTGGTTCAGGCCGGCGCAAAATCCGTCTCATCCTCGGAGGCTCACCGGCGGGTGACGTCGTCCCCCCTTTGGTCGGGGCGCCCCGAGCGGGCGCAGGCCCGCGCCGGCGAAGTCGAGAAGGCCCTCGCGGCCGGTGACTGGAACACCCTCGTCCGTGTCTCCTGGACGGAGATGTGGGACATGCACAGCCTGTTTCATACCTCCGATCCGCCCTTCACCTACTGGGAGCCCGAGACTCTCCGGATGCTCCGCGCTTTTGAGCCCTGGGTGCGCGACGGCCATCCCGAACTGGGGCGGCCGCTCGTCACGTTGGACGCTGGCGCCAATCCCCATGTGATCGTTCCTCTCCGCCTCGCCGAGGGGTGGAAACGGGTCCTCAGCGACCTCCGCCCCGGTGGAACTCTTCTCGTGGACCAGCAGGGCCAGGGCGCCCGGGTCGTGCGGGACGGATATTCCACCCGCGCGCCGGGTAAGTGGGTTCTCACTGGAGAGCACGCGGTCCTGAGGGGCGTCGAGGCCCTCGCTTTTCCGCACTCCGAATGGGGAGTCGAGCTCAGGTTCATCCCCGGCGGGACGGCTCTCGACATCGAGCCCAAAGAAGAGGCTGAGACCATTCGGCGCATCCTGCGCGAGCGCGCGGGGGTGGACCCCGACGCTCGGCCGGGCAGGCTGATGCTCTGGAGCACGCTCCCGACCGGCGCGGGCTTGGGCTCGTCGGCTGCGCTCTGTGTGTGCCTGGCCCGTTGGATCCTTTCGGCCATGGGCGGGGATGGGGATCTCGGCGCCGTTTGTGAGCTCGCGACTCGGCTCGAAGACGGGTTTCACGGCCGCTCGAGCGGCATGGACGTCGCCGTGGCGGCCCACGGACGACCTTTGCTTTTCAAGAAGGGACGGCCACCCCGGCCCTTGGAGCTTTCGCGGGTGCCCAAGTTCAGCCTCCACGACACCGGCCTCAGGGTCTCGACCCGCGACTGCGTCGAGAAGGTGGCCGCTTGGAGCAAGGCTCTGCCCGACGGGGGCGCCGCCACCGACGGGCGCATGGCCCGGGCCACCCGCCGGGCCCAGGAGGGGCTCCAGCTGTACCAGGAGGGGCGTGACGCGGAGGGTCTCCAAGCCCTCGAAGAAGCCATGTCCTGGGGTCAGGAATGCTACCGGGAGTGGAATCTGCTGCCCCCCGAGGCCCAGGCCCTGGAGCGTCGCCTCAAGGGGGAGGGCGCCCGTGCGGTCAAGCTCACCGGAGCCGGCGGCGGGGGCTTTGAAGTAGCCCTCTGGGGCTAG
>DATJFU010000489.1:0-6513 GCA_035495495.1 Bdellovibrionota bacterium | reverse complement strand
ATCGCCAAACTCCCGGATGATGGCCTCGGGGGGTGCGCCGGTCTCTAGAAGGAGGAGAGAAGGCTTCATGACTGCGCGGCCAGCTCGCTCTTGATCCGGGCCCAGCAGCGCTCCCGCCAGCGGGCCTCGACCTTGGGGATGAGGTCCTTGGGCACCCCGCGGTGGGTGAGGGTGAGTTCGGTTCCACCCTTCTTGGTTTCTTTCAGGACAAAGGCCGCCATGGAGAAGATACCCTCGCCAAAGTCCGACGAGCGCCAGGCCTGGACGATGCGCTCCGGGACCGCGAGGTCGACAATGACGCCCTTGGCGCCGTCGGCCTTGAAACGCTCGCCGATTCGGGTCGTCCCTTTGGGGGGCGCGCCGATGAGTTCGGCCAGGATCGGGTAGACCGTTTCGGGGGGCGCCTTAAAGGACACCTTCTGTTTGATGGTTTTGCACATGACGCGGTTTTCATTACCACAGGTTTGTGGCAAATCTCACCCATGCTTGGAACCGTGCTCTTTGCCCCGCGGGACGTCCGTTACGTAGAAGTTCAGGAGCCCAAGATCCAGAAGCCGACGGACGCGATCATCCGCCTCTCGGCGAGCTGTATCTGCGGCTCGGACCTCTGGCCCTACCGGGGCGCCAACAAATTCAGCGAGCCCTTGCGCATGGGCCACGAGTACTGCGGGGTGGTCGTCGAGGTCGGCAAGGACGTCAAGACGGTCAAGCCCGGCCAGTTCGTGGTGGGCTCGTTCTGCCTGTCCGACAACACCTGCCCGCACTGCCGGTTTGGCTTTCAGTCCTCGTGTGAGCAGGGCGAGTTCATGTCGGGCGCCCAGGCGCCCCTCGCCCGGGTGCCTCTGGCCGACGGCACGCTCATGGCCACGGCGCAGATGCCGCCGGACGACTTGATCCCGAGCCTGCTCGCGATCTCGGACGTGCTCGGCACGGGCTGGTACGCGGCCGACGCGGCACGGGTCAAGCCCGGCTGCACAGCGGTCGTGGTCGGTGACGGCGCCGTGGGCCTCATGGGGGTGCTCGCCTCCAAGCAGATGGGAGCCTCGCGGATCATTGCCATGAGCCGGCACAAAAAGCGCCAGGAGCTCGCGCTCGAGTACGGCGCGACCGACATCATCTCGGAGCGCGGAGAGGCCGGGATCGCCCAGATCCTGAAGCTCACCAAAAACATCGGCGCGGACGCCGTGCTCGAGTGCGTGGGTACTCAAGAGTCCATGACCCAGGCGCTCCAGGTGGCGCGGCCGGGTTCCATGGTGGGTTACGTCGGCGTGCCCCATGGCGTGACCTTGGACGCCGGGATGCTCTTTGGATCGCAGGTGGGGATGCTGGGGGGGCCTGCTCCCGTGCGCAAGTTTCTGCCGCACCTCATGGACCTGGTCCTCACCAAAAAGATCAACCCCGGCAAGGTCTTTGACCTTCAGATCCCGATCAAGGACGTCGCCGAGGGCTACCGTGCCATGGACGAGCGCAGGGCGATCAAGACGTTGCTTCGCGTCTGAGCGGGGCCCTTCAGGGATGGAATTTCTTCTCCTCGGCCATCATCTTTAAAATCTGCTTCATCCGCCGCTCCCGGGTCTCGGGCTTCTTGGCGGTCTGTAGACGAAAGGTGATGGCGTAGAGGTTGGCCCGGTTGAGACCCTCAAAAAAGGCCAGGGCCTTGGGATCGCGCCTGAGCTCCTTGAGAAAGTCCTCCGGGATCTTGCTGTTGGCGCCTGAGTCATAAGCGGCCTTCCACCTCCCGTCCTTTTTCGCGGCCTCGATCTGCGCCAAGCCGGCCGGCCTCATTCTCTTCTCCCGCATGAGACGCAGGGCGTTTTCAGTATTGGTCTTGGACCAGATACTCCTGGGGCGGCGGGGCAGGACGCGCTGGAGCCAGGACGTGGCATCGTTCTTTCGCTTCTGGCCATCGATCCAGCCGTAACAAAGGACGACGTCGACGACCTGCGGGTAGGTGAGGGGATCTTTGGCGTGCGCGGCCTTGGTGAGCTTGAGCCAGATGCCGGTGGATGTCTTGTGGTTCTTGGAGAGCCACGCCTCAAAGGCACGGGCTGACGCAAAAGAAAGGATGGGGTCGTTTTCCACGGCGCGACAATAGCACGGGTCTTGCTTAGTGGGGGACAGGAGGAACCCCCCATGTTGAAGTCATTGGTTTCCGCTTTGGCTCTATCGGTCTTTGTCTCGGCGTGCGCGAGTTCGACCGTGGGGCCCGGCGCCGGGACGGCCGAAAGCATCGTCCAAGGCTCGGTGGATGAGGTCAATCAACGCGCTGAGAACGTCTTTAAGGACATGAAAATCCAGAAGACGGGTGATGCGTCCAAGAACAACGGCACCGAGCGCCAGCTCATGGGCAAGATGGGCAGCACGGACGTCAAGGTGACGATCGACAACGCCTCGAGCAAGACGGTCGACGTGAAGGTCGAAGCGAGCAAGAACGCCGCCCAGGGTAACCGGGACCTCGCTAAGAAGATCCTGAGTCAGATCGTGAGCGAGGGGTAAGTTTTTTACTTTCATTGGGACGAATCTTCCCCGATCCTTCGTCCCATGCTGCTCCTGCTCTTCGGTTTGCTCGTTGCCCCGGTCCACGCCGCCGAGAATCCCGCGGTCAAGGTCGTGGGTGAGACGCTGGATCATTTTCACCAGGCGGCGTCCCGCGCGGACGGCAAGGCTTATTTTGACCTCTTCGCGCCCGAGGGCGTATTTCTGGGGACCGACGCCTCCGAGCGCTGGACGGTGGAGGAGTTCAAGAAGTACGCGATGCCCCACTTTGAGAAGGGCAAGGGGTGGACCTACGTGCCGCGCAACCGGCACATCGACCTCGCGCCCGGGGGCAAGGTGGCGTGGTTTGACGAGCTCCTCGACAACAAGAACTACGGGGTTTGCCGCGGGAGCGGGGTGCTACGCCTCATCGAGGGGCGGTGGAAGGTCGCGCAATATCACCTGACCATCCCCGTGCCCAACGAGCTCGCCGATACCGTGGTCAAGATGATCGCCGAGAAAAAGAAGTAGCGTAACCGCCGGGGTCGGCCTGGTCTGTGCTTCTCCCCGGGGACACCTGGAGGAGCCCATGAAACAGCTTACGCCTTGCCTCATGTTCAAGAACCAAGCCGAGAAGGCCGCCGAGCTTTACGTGTCGGTGTTTCCGAACTCGAGAATCGTCCACAAGTCGCATTGGAGCGAGCTCGAGATCGACGCGATGAAGAAGCGGGGGTTCTCCGGAAGCGAGCTGCCGGGCGCGCCAGGCTCGGTCAAGACGGTCTCGCTCGAGATCAACGGCCAGCGGCTCGACGCCTCCAACGGGGGGAGCCCCTTTGAGTTCTCCATGGGCATTTCGTTCTTCACCAACTGCGAGTCCCAAGAAGAGATCGACCGGCATACCGATGCGCTGCTTCGTGCCGGAGGCCAGCAGCTGGATTGCGGCTGGGTCAAGGATCCCTTTGGCGTGTTCTGGCAGATCGCCCCGGCCTTTCTGGCCGAAGTTCTCAGCGGACCGGACCCCGACGTTGCCGCCCGTGTGACGGTGGCGCTCTTTGAGATGAAGAAAATCGACCTCGCCCGCCTCAAAGCCGTGGCTGGATCGGGCTCCCGGAAGGTGGCTTAGGGCTCCCAGAGTTCGATCTTGTTTCCTTCGGGATCTAGAACGGAGGCAAACTTGCCGTACTCCGACTTCTCGGCGTCCTTGAGGATATGGGTGCCGGCCTTCTTGAGGTTGGCCATCATTCCATCCAGGTCCTCGACGCGGTAATTAATCATGAAGGGCGAGTCGGTGCCGCTGTATTTGCCTGAATCCTTTTTGTCGATACTCCAGGCGGTCGCGGCATCCGCCGCGCCCTTGTCCTCGGCCCAATGAAAGGCGGCGCCGCCCCAGGACGCCACGGGTATGCCCAGGTGCTCCTGGTACCAGGCTGCGAGGGCCTTGGGATCGCCCTTGGCTTTGAAGAACACTCCACCGATTCCGGTCACTTTTGGCATTTTAGGCTCCTGTCTTTTCTAACTGTTTGATGGGCAGGCAAAGGTCCAACTCAAAGTGCGACCAGTCCGTGGCCTTCTCTTTGTCTAAGAAAATCTCGAGCGCCGGCGCGTGCTCGGGTTCAAAAGGGCTGCTGATCAGCCACTCGCGGATCAGATAGTCCCACGCGGTCGCGACTCGCCTGAGGTCGCCCGAGACGCGAATGGCCGCGTAACGCACGGGCGGCAGCGTTTGCTTCCCCATGCGCTTGGCCAGTTTGAAGGGCTCGGCCGTCGCGAGGCACACCTCATATCTAAAGAGGTGCGCGGGGGTGACGTCGACGTCGTCCAGGGTCATTCCAAAGAGAATTCCACCGTCCCAGACCCCCTGGGCCTTGGCCCAGTCGATGACCGTCTGAAAGCCCGCGATGACCCGGTCCATGTCGGAGGTGTCGGTCACCCGGAGGTACGCGACCTCGCGCTTGGGGAGGTCCACGAACCTCACGGGGAAGGCGGCTTTTTTCTCAGCGGCGCTCATGGGGAGGACATATTCCTGCCCGGTCTGGAGCGCTTTGCGAATCTTGCTCTTTTTGATGTGACCCGTTTTTCTGAACTCGCTCGGGGTCAGGTCATACGCGGCCCGAAAAGCGCGCGAGAAGGTGGCTGAGGACGAGAACCCGCACTCGAAGGCGATTTCCGTGAGGGTCCGTTTGCCGAGCCTCAGGAGGCGCGCTGCCTTCTCGATGCGGAGGCGCAGGGTAAAGGCGTTGACCGACTCGCCCGTGACGGCGCTAAAGATGCGGTGAAAGTGAAACTCGGAGAAGCAGGCGACCCGGGCGAGCTCCGCGAGCTTCACGGGGCGGTCGAGGTTCTCGCGGAGGTAGTCGATGACCCGGTCGATGCGCTGGGTGTATTCGGGGTTGGCCCGGAGCATGACGCTTTATGTCATGGCTTGCGGTAGGTCCGCACCACAATTCCTTTAGGCCGTGCGCCGCCCACGCCTCCTTGACCAATTGACGCGGGTTTTCTAGAAGCAGAATGATGTCCGCCATGGCCATAAACCCACCCGGCTGGAACCGCCTTCAGGCGGTCCGCGAGCGCCTGCGGGCCTTGGGGGCCCGGCCCGAGCACGAGCGCCTGGTGCTCCGCTCGTGGCTTCGGGCGTGGCCGCTCGATCGGCACCACTCTCGAGGGGCCTTTCTGTTTCCGGCCTCGCTCCTTCAGGCTCTCCCGGAGGTGGAATCCGAGCTGAGATCGCTTGCCCGCATCCGCTCGGAGCACCGGGGGGCGGATGATTCGGTCCGCATGGTGATTGATCTTCGCGACGGCCGCGCGGTCGAGAGCGTGATCCTGCCGCGCGAGGGCGTCTGCGTGTCGAGCCAGGTGGGCTGCGCGGTGGGTTGCGCCTTTTGCATGACGGGCAAGGGGGGGCTTGAGCGGCAGCTGGGTTCGGCTGAGATCCTGGCCCAGGTGGCCGAGGCCCGCAGGCTCCGTCCGTCGGTGCAAAAGGTCGTCTTCATGGGGATGGGTGAGCCGTCGCATAATCTCGACAACGTCCTTGAGGCCATCGAGCTCCTCGGCACCGAGGGCGGGTTCTCGCGCAAGAAGCTCGTGTTCTCGACCGTGGGCGATCGGCGCGCGTTTGAGCGGTTGGCCCAGACCCGGTACAAGCCCGCGTTGGCGCTTTCGCTTCACACGACGCGTGCGGACCTCCGGGTAAAGCTTCTGCCCCGCGCGCCAAGAATTACGCCCGATGAGCTCGTGGAGCTCGCGCGCGTGTACGCCGACCAGAGCCGTTACCCGATTCAGTTTCAGTGGGCGCTCTTGGACGGGATCAACGACACGGATCAAGAGATCGAGGGACTGGCGAGGCTCCTCAAGGGCGTGCACGGAATCCTGAATCTGATTCCTTACAACTCGGTGCCGGAGCTCGAGTTCAAGCGGCCTGGGCTCGAGCGCATGGTCGAGATGACGCGCAGGTTGAACCGTGCCGGGATCTTTACGCGCCTGAGGCGCTCGGCGGGGCAGGATGTCGATGGTGGATGCGGGCAGCTCCGGGCGAGGGCGCTCGCGGCGCCGTAGGCTCAAGCCCGAGGCATGAGCGCCGCCCGGTTCTTGAAATAACTCTCGGACGAGGCGCGAACAATCGCTCGGGCCTCGTTTTCGTCCAGAAACTTTTCCACGACGACGGCCTTTCTTTCTAGGACCTTGTAGTCCTCAAAGAAGCGTTTGACCTCCGTCAATCTGTGGGGCGGGAGGGCGTGGATGGAATGGTAGTGGGAGTACTCCGGGTCATCGGCATGCACCGCGATGATCTTGTCATCGGCCTCCCCCTGGTCGACCATCTTCATCACGCCGATGGGTTTGGCCCGCATGATGGACAATGGGGCGACCGGCTCCTGCCCCAAGACCAGAATGTCCAGCGGGTCGTTATCTTCACAGTAGGTTTGGGGAATAAAGCCGTAGTTTGCCGGATAATGGACGGAGCTGAATAAGACTCGGTCCACCTTGATGAGGCCACTCGCCTTGTCGAGCTCGTACTTGATCTTGGAGCCTTTCGGGACCTCG
>DATJFU010000488.1:0-2115 GCA_035495495.1 Bdellovibrionota bacterium | reverse complement strand
CTGACCGGCAGTGGAACCATCCTCGCCGACGACCCCGCCTTTACGGTCCGCAAGGTCACCGACCACGCGGGCAAGACCCGCTGGCTCATGGTCATGGACCGCCGCTCGCGCGTCCCGGACGCGTGGCTCGACAGGGCTGCCGAGCGCGGCCTCAAGGCCAAGCGCGGAGTGGACCTTGAGGGCACCTTGGATTTTCTGGGGCGCGAGGGATGCCTCGAGGTCCTGGTCGAAGCCGGACCGGACCTGACACGCGCGGTGCTCGCGACGGACCTCTGGGACGAGGACGTCAAGGTGGAGGTCCGCGGCGACGGCAGCCCCGACCAGGTCATGATCCGCAGACGGGCGCAGGGACCAAAAGGGTAAGCAGAGATGTTCACCGGCATCATAGAGAAGCTTGGGACCATCGAGGCGGCCGAACGAAAGGGCGGGCCGAACGCCCTCGACCTGCGCCTCTCGGTGCGCACCGGCTTCAAGGATCTGGCTCTCGGAGAGAGCGTCGCGGTCTCTGGCGTGTGCCTGACGGTGGTCGCGGCGGACGCGGATTCGACCGTCGCCGCCTTCGACGTGAGCGTCGAGACCTTGCGTCGGAGCAACCTGGGCGAGTTCAAAGCCGGTTCGGTCGTCAACCTGGAGCGCGCGCTCCTGCCGACGACGCGTCTCTCGGGGCACTGGGTGCAGGGCCACGTCGATGGGCTCGCGACCCTGGCGTCGATCACGCCCGAGGGCGAAACCTATCGCCTCGAGGTCGAGCTCCCGGCCGACGGCAAGAAGTACGTGGTCGAAAAAGGTTCGATCAGCCTGGACGGCATCAGCCTCACGGTCAACGGCCTCATCGAGGACGCGCAGGGCCTGCCCAGGATTCAGCTGCAAATCATCCCCCACACCTGGCGTGAGACCAGCTTGCACCGCCGCAAGGCGGGCGACCGCCTCAACGTGGAGTGGGACATCCTGGCCAAGTACGTGGAGCGCCTATGTTCAAGGACCTGACCCCCGGCCTGGCCTCCGCCGTTGAACAGCTGCGCAGGGGAGGCCTCGTGATCATGGTCGACGACGAGGACCGCGAAAACGAGGGTGACCTGGTGCTCGCGGCCCAGTTCGCCACGGCCGACACCATCAACTTCATGATCCGCCACGCGCGCGGCCTGGTTTGCCTCGCGCTCGAGCCCAAGCGGGTCGACGAGCTCGGCCTGCCCGCCATGGCCTCCAAGAACGAGACCAAGAGCAAGACGGCGTTCATGGTCTCGATCGAGGCCCGCAAGGGGGTTTCGACGGGCATCTCGGCGGCCGACCGGGCCCATACGATTCTCACCGCCATCGACCCCTCCAAGGGCCGCGCGGACCTGGTCACGCCGGGTCACATCTTTCCGCTCCGGGCCGCCGAAGGCGGGGTGCTCGCGCGCCACGGCCACACCGAGGGTTCGGTGGATCTCGCGCGTCTCGCGGGGCTGCAGCCCGCGGCCGTGATCTGCGAGATCATCGCCGAGGACGGCACCATGGCACGCATGGAGCAGCTGCGCGTGTTCTCGGCCAAGCACGGGATTCCGATCCTCACCATCCGCGAGCTCATGGGCCACATGGGCAAGGCGGGCGTCAACGAGAGCCTGCCGCCTCCGGGCGAGCTCCGTCTCGCGGCCGAGAGCCGCCTCCCGACGCCGGCCGGCGAGTTCAAGGTCCTGGCCTACCGCTCGCCCGTCGAAAATGCCGAGCACCTGGCGCTCGTGACCGACAGAATCCCCGCGATACCCCTCGTGCGGGTGCACAGCGAGTGCCTCACGGGCGACGTGTTCGGATCCGAGCGCTGCGACTGCGGCGCCCAGCTTCAGGCCTCCTTGCGCGAGGTCGCCCGCGAGGGCGGCGCCGTGATCTACCTGCGCCATCACGAAGGCCGGGGAATCGGCCTCTCCAACAAGATCCGCGCGTACGCCCTTCAGGACCAGGGCGTCGACACCGTCGAGGCCAACCGCCGCCTGGGCTTTGCCGACGACGCCCGCGAGTACGAGGCCGCCGCCCAGATCCTGCAGCGCCTGGGGTGGAAGCAGGTGCGGGTTCTCACCAACAACCCCTCCAAGATCGAATGGCTCGAGCGCGCCGGGGTTAAATGTGTCGAGCGCGTGC
>DATJFU010000487.1:0-3459 GCA_035495495.1 Bdellovibrionota bacterium | reverse complement strand
CGAAGGTGACCGGCGCGATGCCGGAAAACCGCGTGGACTGGGAATGGGCTGTTTCGCTCACGGAAAGCTTTCGGAGGGGCGTCGCCATGTCCTCTTATCGGCCAGAAAAAGGGGGGGCATGACGGCTCAAGTGCTCGAAATCCTTTTATTTCTCATGAAAATACGCGCGTTGACCTGTCGCGTTTAAGGGTGGTACACACCGCGTCAATCCGGAAGGAACCCGAATCCATGAACCCCGATTTTCAGCCTAAGCACTCTCACACGTTCATCTTTTTATCCCTGGCCGTGGCCTTGGTGGCACCCCAGGCGCATGCCGACACTCCCGATCTCTCGCATGCCGCCACCTGCGCGACCGCCCAGGAGCGGTTCTTCTCAGACGGCGATGTGAAGGTGGTCTGCAACGACAGCTACCAGCTGTACAACGCCGACGCGCCCAAGACCTACTACAAGGCCAAGAAGAATCAGCCCTTTAGCTACGCCTCGTTCAACATGCTCCACATGGGCGACAACCTGGCCCGCTTCAAGGACTACGCCACGTTCGCGGCGATCTTGAACCAGTGGGACCTGGTGGCTTCGGTCGAGGTGCAGCCCCTGCCCAAGGACGACGCAAAACGAAATGAAGACCTCGCCAAGTTCCTGAAGCGCATCCAGGGCGGCGAGACGATCAAGGACGAGGACGGCAAGAACGTCACCGCCGCGCGCGTGCTCGGTGACTTCACGGCGCCGGGTTACGTGAAGGTTCTGAAAGAACTCATGAAGCTCGATCCGAGCTGGGCCCTGATCCTGGCCCCGGTCGAGGCGGGTGAGGGCAGCCACACCGAGCTCGGCGGCTTTTTCTTTCGCGCCACCAAGGTGGAACCCAAGAAGGTCAAGGGCTGCGACAACCAGCTGGGCTGTATGTCGACCTTTCCGCCCGCCAGCCGCATCGCGGTCGCCCGCCCTCCTTTCGTGGCGGGTTTCGAGTCTGGCAGCTTCGACTTCATCAGCCTGGCCTTGCACCTTCGCTTTCGGGTCCCCACCGAAGCCGGCGCCATGGCCAAGATCAAAAAGATCTTCAACGGCCCGGATTTTGGTGTGACCAGCGATGAGGACATCGCCCGTTTCGCGGAGCTCAAGACGATCATGAAGTTCGCGGGCACCTTGGCCAAGGCGGGTGGCGAAAAGGACGTCGTGGTCTCAGGCGACTTCAACCTCGAACCCAAGGACAGCCGCAAGGATGCCTGGGCCGAGGTCATCAAGGGCCTCGACGGCGCCCAGGTTTTCGTGACGGATCAGACCAGCCTCTCCAAGCTGAACGGCCTGGCCAGCGAGTACGACCACTACGTGATGAGCCCGTCGAACACCGGGGAGTGCACGCCCGACCAGGCGCATAGCTTCAACTTCCTGGATTCGCACACGGCGCCGATGGTGGCTTCTTCGATCCACCACCTGGCGACCCAGCGTAAGGCGCTCGAGAAGGCCCTGAAGGCGGCCTACACCGTGAAGGGTAACCGCTACGTGCGTCTGTATACCGACGACCAAGTGGATGCCGAGCTCGCCGAGTTCGACCGTCGCCTGGTGGACTCCCAAAACGACGATCAGACGCCTTACCTCGTTTACGAGGAGCTGGTGAGCGACCACGTTCCGGTGGTCATGTCCTGCACCAGCGGGACGTCGGACGACGACTAGGATTGACTTAATAAAATTCAATTAAAACAGCGCATTAGACTGTTTCCCATATTTGACTGAAACGCTGTTTTAGATTGGCGCGACGCAGTAAGGTCTGGTACACACTGCGTCGTAAACCCAAACTACGAGGTGGAGGTCCCTCTATGACGATGCATTTTACCAAGACCAAGGGGTGGTCGTGGAGCTGGGTGACTGCAATTGCGCTGACCGCGGGTTCCGCGATGAGCGCTCTGGCCGCGCCGAGCGCCGAAGATCGCGCTCTCTGGGATAGCTATTGTAACGCCGACGGCTCGGTCGAGCAGGACTCTGCCGATCTGCCCAAGCCCAACTACAGCAACCCCCTCGTGAAGGGCGTTGTGGCGAAGCTGAACGCCATCGACAATTTCAACATCGCGGACGCGCACTCGCAGCGCACGTTCTACTTCTACGGCGACATCGAGAAGGTGTACGGCGTGGACAGCGCGGCCAACGGCGACAAGCCGGCGGGCACGCCCTCGAACGTGAACGCCGTGTCGGCCGCCTACGTCACGATCGTCTGCGGCGAGTTCCGCGACAACGTGAAGATGCTTGAGCGCAAGCTCAAGTGGGCCAAAGACATCGTGGTCGTCCCCGAGTCCGCCCAGGGCTACGACGCCCACAAAGGTGTTTGGGAGCAGATGACCGGCGAAGGTTATCGCAAGCTGGTACAGGTCTCCGAAGCCCTGTACCAAGCCCGCGCCTCAGAACTGGGCGCCTCCGCCAGCAGCAACCTGGACCTCGACCAGAAGTCGGTCGACGGCATCACGGGCTGCGAATACCGCTACATCCTCAAGAACTACCTGGCCGGCGATGCCGAGCTCCAGGCTTGGGACAACGGTAAGTCGTACGGCGAGTACAAAAAAGGCCTGGCCGAGTTCGTGGCCGGCAATGAGTGCACGCAGGACGAGAAGGACTACTACAACGAGTTCCGCGGCGACGGTAACTTCAAGGCGGAATCCGGTGAGTCCAACGGCTTTATCTGGAACACCCGCATTTACGCCAAAGGCTGCAAGGATCCGAACACGCACCTCGAAGGCAAGGGCAACATCCTGACCGACGCCGACTGCAAGAACTACTTCAAAGCCCCCTGGCAGAGCCGCTCGGACCTCACGCAGCAAGGCGCGATGCGCATGTTCTTCTATCCCTCGACGCCCGAGCTCGAGCGGATCATGAAGGACACGGGCAACAGCCTCGTGATCATCACCGAAGACCTGAACGGCGACGGTGTGGCCGACATGGTGACGTTTGACGGCAACAAGGCCGGCGGTAAAGCCGTGCTCGAACTCCGTGAAACGGCCAAGCAACCCGGCGGCGCCGGCACCGCGGCCCGCAAGCAGGTTGCCGCGTACATCCTCAAGGCAGCCAGCGAGCAAGTGAAACTCGCCCCGGCCTACAAGACGGCTCTGGACGCGATCAAACCCGGCTCGGTGACCTCGACCCAAGGGATCAAGATCATCACCGACACCCACGCCGCGTGGAAGAAGTCGTACATGAGCACGGCGGACAAGGGCTTTGCCAAGGTGTTTCCGGACGCCAAGAAAGCCTGGGACCGCCTGGCCGTGGTTCTGGACCGGCACACCGATTGGTACCAGATCGACATGGCGAACCTGAAGATCGGCTTTTACCAGCCGACCTACTCGCCCTGGCTGGCCTCCAGCTACTACATCCACGAGTCGGATAACTTCACGCGCCCCGGCTACGCCATGGGCACGCCCGGCGACGGGCACCGCCACTGGATGTACATCCAGCGCGTGCGCAAACCCGACTGGTTCA
>DATJFU010000486.1:0-11960 GCA_035495495.1 Bdellovibrionota bacterium | reverse complement strand
TCTTCAAGAAGTGGGCGGCGAGGCCCGCCGCCAGCGGATCCAGGTTGACGTGACAGGCGTAGCAGGAGCTGCGCTTGTTGAAGTGCTCGGCCGGGGCCGGGTTCGCGGGATCCGACATGAACCGCACGTGGAGATCCTCTGCCGCGCCCGATGGCACGTACATGTTGGGTGAGCCGCAGAGAAGGCGGGTAAAGACGCGCGACGCGATGGTGCGCATCTTCTGCGACACCGGGCCGATGAAGGCCGGCATGGTCAAAATGCCCGCCGTGCGCTGGGGCGGGTAGTAGCCGTTGGTCTTGGCAAAATCGCTCATGGCCGACTGGCCGTTGACCGCGCCGTTGGTGTCCAGAAACCACGCCAAGGGAATCCCCTGAAATCCATCCCGGCTGTACTGCCGGAGCGGTTGTTCCGCAAAAGACGACGGCTCGGCGCCGCCGGGGTAGGCCGGCAGTTGCAGTCCTTGAATACGGTAAAAGAGCTCGCTCTCGTCGTGGCCAAAGGTGTAGTTGGCCGTGAACATCTCTCCATACGGCAGGTCGTGGGTGAGGACGTGATCCAAGAGATAGTAGGGCTCGTTATTGAGGTCCCGGGTCAGGCGGTTCATGGCCTGGGTCTCGGGGTAGGCGTTGAGCTGGGCCTGCGGTGGCATTCCACCCATGTAGTGCTGGCCGTAGTGAAAGGGCGCCCGGAGCATCCGCGTGTTGAGGGTGCCCAGCGAACCCGTGTAACCCGCCTCGGTGAAGGCGTAGCCGTGCGGGTAGATCTGCTCGTCGTTGGTCGCGTTCGTGGCGGCGATGGACTTGAGGTCACCCTTGTCCTGCATTTTGGTCGTGTCCGGTACCCCGCACCTGAACTGGTTCAAGAACATGGGATTGGACATCGTGGCGACGCTGAAGAACGCGCCGTCGTGCATCCAGGGGCTGCCGGCGCCGAACCAGTTGGGAAAGTCAGAGGCATTCTCCCAGGTGATGCTGGATTTGCCGCGGAAGACACAGGAGAGCAGATACCGCTGAAACGAGTTACAGGCGTAGGCCTTGGAGCCCGTGTACCATTGGTCCACAGCGCTCACGCCGTTCTGCGGTTTGCCGTCGCCACCGTAGCGGCGGATGCGGCGATCGCCGGCACCCCAGGTCTCGTGCACCGTGCCGATGAGATTGTTGGGCCGGGGCGTGGACTCCGGCCGGACGGGAGTCAGGCTCCACTGCGCGGCGTACATTGCAGTGCGGACCTTGGTGTCGTTGGGATTGGGGATCCCATCGGGCCTGAAGTCCCACATCTCGGTGGGCTTCTTGGTTATGCTGTTGGGGATCGAGGCCAGGCCTCCGCACTCGAAGTAGCGGGGATAGCCGGCCACGTCCCGGTTGAGTTGACCGTCGGTGTAGGCGTTGTAGCCGATGTAAGTGTTGTAGGTCGCGGCGCCCGGCGGATACTTCTCCGAATGGAGCTTGCACTGGGTCTTGAAATCAAAGGCGCCGCCTGTGGCGTTGACGAGGGCGGTGTACTGGGAGATCGCGTCCGTCGTGTTGAGGACGTAGCCGCCGATGATCTCCCAGGTGTCCGTCGTGCCCGGCAGGCGGTGCTCAAAGGTGATGAGCGTGGTGCGGGGATCAAAGGTCTGGATGTTGGGCTGCCCGTTGTTCTCGGCCACGCAGTCGGTGGTGTAGTCCCAGTTGTGGTAGTAGGCCGCGTAGAACCCGCCCACGGAGATCTGCGGATTGCCGTCGGCCATCATGTGCGTGACGTAGGAGACGCCGCTCTGCAGGTGTCCAAAGCCGCCCTGGCCGTTTGAGTAGACCGCGCCTCGCGGATCCTGAAACACCCATTGGTAGCTGTCGTCGGTAAAGGTTGTACCCGCCCGCACCTTCATGAAGTCGCGGAGTCCCCACCACGAGCGGTGCCATTCGTGGGTCGCTTGCAGATAACCGCCCTGGTATTGGGAGTCGGTCTGCAGGCGTTGAACGTAGTCGGCGAGCGTGAACTTGCCCGCTAGAAAATCCTCGATTTCGGCAAAGGTGAGGACATGGCGGCCGACCTCGAGCGCCGCGCGGCGGAGCGGGTCGACCGGGCCCCCTGTGCCCACCCAGAACTGGGGCGCGAGGAGAGCGGCCATGCAGACGCCCTGTTTGGCGGCCGCGGCGCCGTCTTTGGCAAGGATCTGGTTGTAAGCGTCGGAGAGGATGGCGACCTCTCCCGAATCGGCGGCGATGGGTGCGAGCCACGCGTTTCGGGCGGCGGCAAACGCCATCTGCGCCACGGGATCCGAAGGTAGCGTCTCACCGCTCATCAGGATGCCCGTGGTCGAAAAGATCGAACCTTGAGTCGAAGTCGTGGCCCAGCTCTTACAGAGGGACGCGACCCATTGGCGGAGAGCGAGCTGCGAGACCGCGCTCGACGGCCGGCCGTCCGCGGTGAGCGCGCGGGTCAGGCCTCCCGAGTAGAGCTGGTTCATGTTCTCGGGGCTCATGAACGCGGGCTTGGCGCCCACGGGCTGGGTCGCCGCGGGAAAGAGCGTGGCAAGTCTCAGGTACGTCGCGGCGTTGGAGTTTCGGGTGAGGTCACTGCCGGGCTCGAGGTGGTGGGCAAACGAGGCCGTAAGGGCGTCAAAAGCGTCTTCACGTTTGCCGAGGCCGCAGCCCAGGCTGGCGCAGAGGCAGAAAATGACCGCCGCCCGAAACGGGCCGCGGAACCCCAAACGTGCCACGGATTCCCCCTACTCCTTATTTTAGGAGCGCAAGGGGACCCTTGGAATGCGTCAGGGCGGACACGGCCTGGCGAAAGAATTAACGGGGAGCGAGCGCCCCGTTTGAGGCGAGCGCCCAACCGGCCATTTTGTAAAGCAGGCGCGCGCCCACGTTGGCATCCCACTCATCGCCCTTGGGGCCGGGTGCCACCTCGTTGAGGTCAAAGCCCACGATCTTGCGCCCTGAGCGGCCCAACGTGCGGAGCACGTAAAGAGCCTGGTTGTAGTCGAGCCCGCCCGGCACGGGCGTGCCGGTGTGGGGGCACCACTGGGGGTCGAGGCCGTCGATGTCGAAGGACACCCAGACCTGGGGCGGAAGCGTCGAGACGATCCGTTCGCACGTGCGCTCCCAGCTTTCGCCCTTGTAGGCCGCGGCCTTGAGCTCGAGGTCAAAGAACACCTGCGCGCGCTGGCCCTGACTCTTTACGAAGCCCGCCTCGTCCTCCGAAAAATCCCGGATCCCCACCTGCGTGAGCTTGCGCACCTTTGAAATCTTCGTGAGGGCGTTGTGCATGATGGAGGCGTGGGACCACTGCATTCCGCAGTAGGCCGCGCGCGTGTCCGAGTGGGCGTCAAAGTGCAGAATGCCAAAATCCCCGTACGCCTCGCCCGCGGCCTCGAAGGCCCCAAAAGGCGTGCTGTGGTCGCCGCCCAAAAGACCCACGACTTTGCCGGCCTTCATCCACTTGAGGGACTCCGCACGAACCCACGAGTTGAGTTTGGCGCCCAGTGCGTTCAGTTCCACCAGGGGGTCCTTGGTCTTTTTGCCTTTCGGGGGCTTCTTGCCCGCCCGGACGGCGTCGGCAAGTTTGCGCCCTTGGGCGCTCCACTTGGCGACTTCTTTGCTGATGGGAAGGAGGTGGATGCCCGGTTCGTAAACACGCCCGAGCTCCAGGTCGTAAAGGTCGACCTGCTCGCTGGCTTCCAGGATCGCTTGCGGGCCGCTGCTGGTTCCACCCCCGTACGAGGTGGTGGCCTCCCACGGAACCGCGAGAATCACGCAGCGGGAGTCCTCGGCGGTGAAGGGGAGCCCGTAAATGCCGTCCCGCCAGTCGCCGGCGCCGCTCGGGTCAAATGGAGTTAAGGCCATGGTCCGGAGGTCGCCCAAAAACCTTGGCCCGTCAATAGGTTACGCTGACACAGTGGAATGTTAAGAATCTTGTTGGCACACTGCAATATACCGACAAGCCACGAGAAGGCGGACCAACGTATGAACCGAGACGACTTTCTGCATGGGCTCCGTGAACAGTACGCCGAAGAAATCCAAGCGGCCTACCAGGAGTGTTGTCACGAAAATGGAAAAGTCGTGGATTTCACGGCCTTGCACGGGCGCCTGAACAAGCTTCAGAAGAGCGCCAAGGTCGAAGGCCTTCCGGAGAACGATTTCTCCGACCTCGTGTCCTCGGCCCTGCCGGACCTGGCCGCGAAGCTAAAAGTAGCGTAAGAACGGGGGCATGGCCCCTCGGTCCGCAGGCTTTGATCCAGTAAAACCCGACGTACAGATCCCCGCGCAAGAACAGAAGGTTCTCGATGGGTGGGACCGCGATGGGATTTTTCAGAAGACCCTCGACGCGACCAAACCGCTCAAACCCTACAGCTTTTACGACGGGCCGCCGTTCGCCACGGGCCTGCCCCACTACGGGCACCTGCTCGCGGGCATCCTCAAGGACATCGTGCCGCGCTACTGGACCATGCGCGGGTACCACATCCCCCGGCGCTTTGGGTGGGACTGCCACGGCCTGCCGGTGGAATACGAGATCAACAAGAAGCTCAAGATCGACTCGAGCAAGCAGGTCTACGCGATGGGCGTGGACAAGTACAACGCCGAGTGCCGCTCCATCGTGCAACGCTACAGCGAGGAGTGGAAGGCCACCGTCCGCCGCATCGGCCGCTGGGTCGACATGGAGAAGCCTTACTTCACCATGGACACCTCCTTCATGGAGAGCGTCTGGTGGGTGTTCAGTCAGCTCTGGGAGAAGGGGCTGATCTACGAAGGCTACAAGGTCGTGCCGTACTCCGTCGGCGTGTCGACGCCGCTCTCGAACTTCGAGGCGGGCCAGAACTACAAGGACGTGCAGGATCCGGCCATCACGGTGACGTTTCCGGTCAAAGAAAAGCCCGGCGTCTCGTTTCTCGCCTGGACGACGACTCCCTGGACGCTGCCGTCGAACCTGGGCCTCGCCGTCGGTGAGGACCTGCATTACGTGCAGGTCAAGGACGTGCGCACGGGGCATCAGTACATCCTGGCCGAGGCGTTGCTCGCCTCGTACTGGAAGAAACCCACCGAGGAGCTCGAGGTCATCGCGGATTTCAAGGGCCGCGACCTGGTGGGCCTCACCTACGAGCCGCTGTTTCAGTACTTTGCCGGCCTGCGCGCCAAGAAAGCGTTTCAGGTCATCCTGGCCGAGCACGTGACCACCGAGAGCGGCACGGGCATCGTGCACATGGCGCCCGCGTTCGGCGAAGAAGACTATGTCGCCTGCCAGAAGGCGGGCCTGCCGATCGTCAACCCCGTGGACGACGACGGCATGTTCACCGCCGAGGTGCCGGACTACGCCGGGCGGCGCGTGAAAGAAGCCGACAAGGACATCATCGCGCGGCTCAAGGCCGAGGGCCGGCTCCTCAAGCAGGACACGATCACTCACTCGTATCCGTTCTGCCCGCGGTCGGACACGCCGCTCATCTACCGCGCCGTCTCGACGTGGTTTGTCCGCGTGGAGCAGATCAAGGAGCGCATTCTCAAGGCCAACGCGGGGACCGCGTGGGTTCCGGATCACCTGCGCGACGGCCGTTTTGGAAACTGGCTCGAGAACGCCCGCGACTGGGCCGTCTCGCGCAACCGGTTCTGGGGCACGCCGCTCCCGATCTGGTCCAACCCCCAGGGTGAGCGCGTTTGCATCGGCTCGATCGCCGAGCTCGAGAAGCTCTCGGGCGTCAAGGTCAGCGACCTGCACATCGACGTCGTGGGCAAGATCACGATTCCGTCCAAGAAGGGCGGAGCGCCGCTCAAACAGACGGGCGGGGTGCTGGACTGCTGGTTTGAGTCGGGCTCGATGCCCTACGCGCAGTGGGGCTATCCGCAGACGCACAAGACGGATTTCGAAAAGAACTTTCCGGCGGAGTTCATCGCCGAGGGCCTCGATCAGACGCGCGGCTGGTTCTACACGCTCATGGTGATCGGCACGGCGCTCTTTGACAAGGCGCCGTTCAGACACGTGGTCGTCAACGGCCTGATCTTGGCCGAAGACGGCAAGAAGATGTCCAAGAGCCTGCGCAACTACCCCGACCCCATGGGCGTGCTCAATCAGCACGGCGCCGACGCTCTCCGTCTGTATCTGATCGACTCGCCCGTGGTTAAGGCGCAGGAGCTGCGCTTCAGCGAAAAAGGCGTCAAGGACGTGGTCCGCAAGATCCTCTTGCGGTGGTGGAACTCGTACTCGTTCTTCGTGAACTACGCCAACGTCGACGGGTTCCGCCCCAAGGGCGACTACCACAAATCCAAGAACATCCTGGACCTCTGGGTGCTCTCGCGGCTCAACAGCCTGGTCAAGAACACCAACCAGGAGATGGAGGGGTACCGCCTCTACAACGTGGTGCCGGGCCTTCTGCAGTTCATCGAGGAGCTCACCAACACCTACATCCGCTTCAACCGCCGACACTTCTGGCAGGAGGGCATGCCCGAGGACAAGCGCCTCGCATACGAGACCCTTCACCACGTGCTCGTGACCCTCTCCAAGGTCATGGCCCCGTTCACTCCTTTCATGGCCGAGGTGATCTACGAAAACCTTTCGCGGGGACTGGGTGGAAGCAAAAGCGTGCACCTCGAGTCCTACCCCATGGCCGAGGGCGGCCTGATCCACCCGGATCTCGAATCGGCCGTCGCCCGCATGGAGCAGCTCGTGCTCATGGCCCGCAATATCCGCGAAAAAATCTCTGTGCGCGGCAAGGTGCCGCTAAACTGGATGCGGGTCATCCACCGCGAAAAGCACGTGCTCGATGAGCTCAAGAAGCTGGAGAGCTATTTCGTGGACGAGCTCAATATTCGCGAAGTGCGATACGAGACCGACGAGGACAAGTACGTTCAGATCTCGACCAAGGCGGATTTCAAGAAACTGGGCCCCAAGCTCGGCCCCAAGATGAAAGAGGTCGCGGCCGGCATCGCCAAGCTGTCCTTGAAGGAGATCTTGGCGCTCGAAAGCGGCAAGTCCCTCGAGGTGGCCGGATTCAAGGCGACTCTCGAGGACGTCGAAATCCGGCGGGCTCCCAAGACGCCATCGGACACGTTCTCGACCCACCAGCTCATCTCGATCGAGCTCGACCCGACCGTGACGCCGGAGCAGGTGCGCGAAGGGCTGAGCCGCGAGGTGCTCCGCAAGGTGCAGCAGGCGCGCAAGGGCGCCGATCTCAAGCTCGATGACCGGATCAAGGTCGAGATCAAGTGCGGCGCCGAGCTGCGCGACGCGGTCGAGGCCCATCGGGCCTACGTCATGGGCGAGTGCCTCGCCCTCGACCTCAAGTTCGTCGACGCCGATCCCCGGGGTGAGCACGTCGAGGCCGGGGACGTGGACGGCGATCCGGTCAGCGTGGGGATCACGCGTGCTTGAGCTTTTGGCCGCTCTTGCGCTGAGCGCCGCCTCGGCACGGGCTTCGGTCGACCTCAGCCCGGGGTTGCGTGCGCCGCAGGATCAGGGTCAGACGCGCAATACCTGCAGCGCGTTTTCTTCGACCGCCCTGGCCGAATATCTCTTTTGGCAGCAGACGGGGCAGAAGCGGGACCTCTCCGAGCAGTACACCTACTATCTGGGCCGCACGCGGGCCCTGGACACGCCGTACCTGCGGCAGATGTACCTGGGGTCCGACGGGCTCGCAGGGTTCTTGGCCGTGAAGGGTCTGTCGTACGGCATGGCCGACGAGACGGAGTGGAAATACTCGCCGCAGAACGGGGTCGCCTCCGGTCTCGCGGGGTGCACGGGGGCGTCCCCCGCGCCGTTTTGCTTCACGGGCAAGCCGCCCGCCGTCCTCGAGCCGTTGGCGTACAAGCTCGAGCCCGAGTTCGTGGAGCGCGATCGGATCGCGGAGTTTTTGGAGACTGAGCGGCGGCCCGTCGTGATGAACCTGCAGTGGTACTTTGGCGCCGCGGACGCGCACGGAGACCTGCGCATGCCCACGGCGGCGGAGGTGACCCTCTGCCGCGAGCAGGGTCAGGGTTGCGGAGGGCACGTGGTGTTACTCACGGGCCATGATTCGACCACGGGCCGGTACTGGTTCAGAAATTCTTGGGGGACGTCATGGGGTAGCGGCGGCTACGGCACGCTCCCCGATGCCTACGTCGAGAACCACTGCGAGATTTGCGCCAATCTGCCTTATCTCGACCAGTACACCGGCGAGGAAAGGCAGTTTGTCCTCGATGCCTCGCGGGGCGCCACGGCGCGGCTGGTTGAAGGGCCGTGAGAGGCTCTGACGGCGGGCGTCCACGACGGTGCCCGCGAAACCTTCAGATCATGAAGGTTTTCGCTCGTTAGCGCCCCTTTGACCCCCAAATCCTTCAGAATTTGAAAGTTTCCGGGCCGGTGATAAACAGGCCCCATGAAATTCGCGCCGCTCGTGATGATGTCGCTCTTTTCGTTTCTCAGCGGGTCCGCCCACGCGGCGACGGAACTCAAGGTGGGCGACGTGGCTCCCGGGTTCAGCCTCAAGGACGACGAGGGCAAGGATTTCTCCCTCGACTCCCGCAAGGGGCATTGGACGGTGCTCTACTTCTATCCCAAGTCCGAGACGCCCGGCTGTACCAAGCAGGCTTGCGCGTTTCGCGACAGCATCGGCAAGATCCGCGCGCTGGGCGCCGAGGTGATCGGCGTGAGCGTGAACTCGGTCGCCGACCAGGCGGAGTTCAAGAAGAACCACCACCTGAACTTTCCGCTCCTAGCCGATGACAAGACCAAGGTCACGGATCTCTATGGCTCCAAGATGCCGATCCTGAACATGTCCAAGCGCTGGACGTTTCTGCTCGATCCCGAGCTCAAGATCCAAGCCATCGACCACGACGTGGACCCGGTCAAGGACGCGGACCACGTGGCATCCAAGCTCAAGGATCTGCAGGCCGCGGCCGGCAAGAAGAGCTGAACTTAAGAGATTCTTAAGTTTTCGCCCCACTCGACCGTGAGTTCCGTCGGAACTTAAGAATCTCTTAAGTTCTGGCCGGCACTGGCGCCGGTTTAGAGATCCCCGAACCTGCCGACCACCGTCGCCGGATCCGGCGCGGTCATGAGCTCGGGCCGGCCGGAACGTTCGTCACTCCAGGGCTGGCCGTTGAGGGTCAGGGGCCGAAACGACGGCCGCAGCGTGCGGAGCGACGCCGCGAGCGAGGCTTCAGACTCCGCTTCCACCGCCGAATTGGGGAACACGACGTCGAACGTCGCATACTCCACGTCCAGGTGGGGCGCTGAGGCGCCACCGCCGTTGTCGTCACCCGCTTCAGTGCCCTCGCCCGCCTTGTGAATCACGATGTTCTGAATCGAGACGCCCGAGTCCGGATCGGTCCAGGACGTCACGCCCATGGAGCCCGGAAACGGATCACTGTCGTCCGCGAAGTTCTCCTGGTTGGGCGGCAGGGGCCGCTTGCCCAGGTCATGGCCGTGGTTGAGGTCGTCGCGGCCGTCGGCCTGCTCGAGGGTCCAGCCCTTCCAGATCAGGAGTCCGTGTCCGGGGTGGTCCGCCGATAGTCCGCGCGCGGAGCGGTATTCGACAAAGAGGCTGTTGCCCTGCTGCTTACCGAGCGGAATCACTATGACGTCGCCCACGCGTTCCACGGGGCCCACCATGATGTGCGCCCCGCCGCGGGTAAACACCTGTGCGTTGGCCCAGCCGATGCGCACCTTGCTGGCGGCTTCGAAATGGGTGGGGTGGCGAAAGAGCTGTTCAACCGGCATCTGCGCCGAATAACCCCAGGCCCCGAGGCCCATGATGCCCCACATGCCGATGCCGTAGCGGCCGTGCTGGTAGCCCACGCCGTCGCCGTAGTAGTCGCCCAAGAGAAAGTGGTTATGGCCGGACTCGTGCAGGTAGAAGCCGATCGGCACCTGGGTGCCCGTGTGGCCCAGCCCCTGCGACTGAAACACGGCGGCCTCGTCAGCCTGGGGCATGCGGTAGTCAAACACGTCGTCCGGCGTGCCCCGCTGCTTCCAGATGCGGCCCGAGTGAACGACAAAGAAGAGATCGATCTTGCCGTCGCCGTCCGAGTCGTAGTCCGCGATGTTGACCTGATCCTTGACCAGGCTCCACGCGTAGTCCGTCACTGTCTTGGGCGCGCAGCCCTTGATGCGGTCAAAAAAGTTGCTGATATTGTCGTGGGTCATGCACCACCAGCGCGTCCACTTCTGGGGCGCGTGGATCCACGGCAGCACGGTGCCCGTGATGTCCATCTGGCCCGCCGAGTTCTCCTGAAAGAACTGCTTCATGCTGTGGTCGCCGGCCTCGGTGCCAAAGAACGTGCGCTCGACTTCTTCTTGGGAAACCTGCGCGGGCTTGTTCTTCCACTCCAGCAGCACCACGAGGGCGCGCTGGTGGCCCATCCAGATCTCAGAGGTGCGGGCGGGGGTGGAATCCGCCCGAAGCATGCGAGCTCCGACGAGGGCGAGACACAAGAGGACGACGGCAATGGCGAGTTGGCGTTTGCTCATGGAGTCGTGTTGCCCGCGGGGGGCACTGAAGACAAGTGACAAATGAGGTCTTGAATCGTTGCGCCGCGTCGGCGAATGCTAAGCGAACATCCGCCGCGACAGCGCGACCAATCTTCGCACGTTCTCTTCGGGCGTGTGCTGAAGCACGCCGTGGCCGAGGGCGCAGACCCAGCCCCGGCGCTTCTCGACCGGGAGCGCTTTGACCTTGGACCACACGGCCTCGACCTTGCGCTCGAGGTCGTCGGCGCCGAGATCGCGCAGCCAGCCGGGGTCGATGTTGCCCTGGATGGCGTAACGGTCGCCCCACTCCGACAGGACATCGGCCAGGTCATGGTTCCAGTCGATGCCCAGGCATTGGATCGAAAGCCCGCTCAGGGCCTTCCAGTGATCCGGGCCCGTGCCGCGCGAATAATAGACGATGGGCATGTCGGGATGCCGCTCGCGGAACTTGTCCAAAACGAGTTTCAAGGCCGGCACCGCGTGGCGGGCAAACTGGACGGGGTTGAGCTCACCTCCGCACGTGTCGAAGATGGCGATGGCGTCGGGACCGGCTTCGGCCTGCAGGCAAAGGTTCTCGGCCAGCAGATCCGCGAGCCGCGTCGTGAATCCCTCAAAACGCCCGTCTTCGAGCCCCGCGATGGCCGACGAAAGATTGCCCTGGTGTGAGCCCTCGACCGCGTAGGCGTAGAGGGTGAGGGGCGCGCCCACGAAGCCGATGAGCCCCTTGCTGTCGCCGTAGTGGTTGCGAATGATCCGGATGGCCTCGGCCTGAAACTCGAGGCCAGCGGCGAGTGAACTTCCACCGCGAAGCTTGCTCAGGTCCTCGCGCCGGCGCAGGTGCCAGCCGAGCTGTGGACCCGGAGCGTAATCGAGGCCCATGCCCATGACCTCGAGCGGAAACAGGAGGTCGGAGAAAAGGATCGCCGTATCGAACCCGAAGGCGTCGACGGGTCCGTAGGTGACCTCGGCCGCGAGCTTGGGCTCCTTGCAGAGCTCCATGAAGGAGTACTGCGTCTTGAGGTTCTGGTAGTGCGAGTGGTACCGGCCCGCCTGCCGCATGAACCAAACGGGTGGGAGGCCGGTGTTGCGGCGATGGAGGGCGTCCACGAAGCGTTGCCGCGCGCCCGGCGCCGAGGGAACCGACGCGTCGGCGGCGGGTTTCTTGTCCAGATGGGCGGGGCGGAGGTGCGGGTGCAGGGGTTTCATGGACTCTCCGTCAGTTGATAGCCGATTCCGCGCACGCTGCGGATCACGGTGGGTTGGGCCGGGTCGGATTCGACCAGCTTACGCAGGCGGAGAATGAAGTTGTCCACCGTGCGGGTCGTGGGGAATTCGTCGGGGCTCCAGATCTGATCGAGGATCTCGTCGCGGCTCACCACCTCGCCACGCCGGTCGTGGAGGAGTTTCAGGAGCGCGCACTCCTTGTGGGTCAGGGGCTGGTTCTTGCCGTCGACCACGGCCGTGAAGCCCGCGAAGTTCACCTGGGCTCTGCCGATCACGACGGCCGACGTCTTGCTCGCGCCCGAGAGTCCCTGTGCGCG
>DATJFU010000485.1:0-3381 GCA_035495495.1 Bdellovibrionota bacterium | reverse complement strand
TTCCCTGCCGACCCTCCTTGCGCCCGAGTACCAGGAGTCCCTGCGGCGCAGGGCCAAGCGCATGACCCTTTCGCTGGACCTGGGCGGCGTGACTCCCGAGGAGCTCTGGCCGTACGCCTCGAACACCGACGAAATGAACCGCCGGATCGGCATGCCCAACGTCAAATACGAGTTCGTGCCCCTACCCGCGGGCGGCACGGCCCTGGTGGGGCGCCTCAAGATGCTGGGACTCCCCCAGGAGTACCTGGAACTGCCATTTGAGTTCTCTGCCCCCCACTACTTCTTGGTCGAGCGCTTCTACTCCAAGGGGCTCTTTAAGTACCTCAAGGTGGGAACCCAATTGCAGGAAGTAGCCGGGGGCCCCACCCGGGCAACCCTCTACATGGAGTTCGTCCCAAGGTGGTTCTTTCTCCCGGTCTCGGGTGCCCTCGCCGGCAAACTCAGGCAGTTCGCGGCCCAGTTTCGGGCGGTGGCCCGCCGCCTTTCAGCCCGCCAGGGGGCGGCGACGAGTCTCCCGGGCTTTGAGCCCCTCGATGCCGAGACCGAAGCCAAGAAGGCGCCCGAGATCCGGCGCAAGGTGCAGGAGCTTCGCGAGCGTTGGGCTCCCTTGACGACTGACCTCGAGATCCCCGGCCGGCTCGCCCAGTACGTGTTTCAAGCCCCCGAGCCCCTGGCCAGGCGCATGCGTCCGGCCGAGCTCGCCAGGGCCATGCGCCGCCCCCTGGACGACGTTCTGCGCTTCTGTCTCCATGCCACCCGCGCGGGCTACCTGGACATGACCTGGAACGTGCTCTGCCCCGGGTGCAAGGGCTCCAAGCTCAGGTCCACGACCCTCGGGGGCCTGGAGTCCACGGTGCACTGTGAGAGCTGCAACATCGACTACGGCGCCGCCTTTGACCGCAACGTCGAGGTCACGTTCAGCCCGTCGGCCAAGGTACGCACGCTCACCGCCGAGGAGTTCTGTTTCGGAAGCCCTTCCAACATCGGGCATTTCTACGCGCAGATCCCGCTGGCCGCGGGCGAGCGCCGGCGCGTTCCCTTCAAGCTTCCCCGCGGGCGCTACCGCTGGCGTTCGATCAGCGCCTCGGACGATCTGCCGTTCATGGTCGATCCCGACGCCCCAGAGGCCGTCGAAAGCCCGCTCGTGATCAACGGCAATCTCCGCTGGGGCAAGGTCGATGCCGAGTCCGGCGCCGTGCTGGGCAGTTTCACGGTCGAAGCCGAGAACCACCTCGACGCCCCCACCGTCCTCCGCCTCGAGCGCCTCAAGGAGCGCGAGGACGCGGTGACCGCCCACGACCTCACCACCCTCCAGGATTTTCGCGAGCTCTTTGGCAGCGACGTGCTCCGCCCCGGCGTCGAGCTCTCGGTGTCGAACGTGGCACTGCTCTTTACGGACCTCAAGGACTCGACGGCCATGTACGAGCGTCAGGGAGATGGCCCGGCATTCAACCTCGTGCAAGATCACTTCGACGTCATGTTCAAGGTGCTCCAGGCCCGGCGTGGCGCGCTCGTCAAAACCATCGGCGACGCCGTGATGGCCGCGTTTACCTCACCCACCGCCGCCGTGACGGCCGCCCTCGACGTGCTCCAGGCCTTTGAGGCGTGGAACTCCGAGCACCCCCCGGATCGCCGTATCTGGGTCAAGATCGGCATCCACCAGGGGCCCTGCATCGCCATCACGCAAAACGGACGTCTCGATTACTTTGGCTCCACCGTGAACCGCGCGGCGCGGATACAAGGCGCGGCCGGATCGCAGGAGCTCGTGGTCTCCGAGGCGGTCTTCTTCGAGCCTGAGGTGCAGAAGGCCTTGAAGACCCTGACCGGCGGCGTCCGCGTCGAGAAGTTCCGCGCCGAGCTCAAGGGCGTGGACGGGCGCATGCACCTGTTTCGCGTCACGCTCGGCGGCTTCCAGGCTCAAGTCTCCGCCTAGACCGGCCGAAACGCAGGATAAGGTGAAAAGGTTATATTTGCTCGCGGCTTTGGCCGCGCTGATCCCCGCGTCCGCCCTGGCCGGAGCCAACTCGGCCTTCGACATCGGCCTCAACTACTACGGCTCGGACGTGGGCAAGAGCCTCACCGGTTCGACCGGCTATTTCATGCACTTTCAGGTCAAATCGGGTGGAAAGTGGATCAACCCCACCTTCGGCGCGTCGCTCGAATTCAACAGCGGCAAGGCCTCGCTGCCCGCGGGCAGCCTGCAGAGCACGCTCATCGCAGGCGATATCGAGGGCGGGGTCGAGGTCGTCCCCCAGACCGAATACGTGAACCCCTTCATCGCGGCCCACGGTGTCCTGGGCTGGGCCTCGCTCGGCGTCGACGCGACCCAGACCCGCTCGATCTCGCTCACCTATGGCTTTGAGATCTCGGGCGGCACCGAGATCCGCATCAGCAACAAAGAGGAAGCCCGCGGCATCCGCATCCGCACGGCGTTTCGCTTCCTGACCACGAACATGGCAGGGGTAAACGGCTTTCAGCTCAATGCCCTCCAGATCGGCATTGGGATGGTCTTCTGACCGTTCTTTAGTAACGCTAAATTCCACCCCCGCCCCTGTAGTATCCGACAATATAAATCGGATGTTCTTTTCGATATTCTCCGGGGCATGAAAAGCTCGTTTTTCGCGACCAGGGTCGGGTTGTCTCTCATCATGGGCTTCGCCACGGCGGGCTCGGCCGTGGCGTCGCCGGTGGGGGATACGCTTTGGCTGACTCCGCCCCAAATCGAGGAACTGCAGTCCGGCATGCAATCGGTTGAGGGCCTCCACCCGGTCCAAAGGAGCATCGAGGTCGCGACCCGTGATGGCCGAAAGGTCACTCTGTGGGAGCTCGGCGAAACCGAAGCCTGCCTGGGCCTGAGGCTGGACGTCGAACACGTACCGAGTGATCTCGGCGCGTCTCTCGCGGTCCCCCTGAACCGGATCCAGTTTGAGGTCCGTGACCTCCTGGGCGGGTGGCATGTGGCGCCTGGGCGTTTGAGCTTGAGCGCGGGAGAAGAGGCCGTGTCACTCGAGGCCATCTCGGTGGGGGTCGGCGCGACCGCCGGCTGGGCCAGTAACCCCGCCCTGGGCGCGGTTTCAGCGACCCTGCTCGCCCTTTTGGATCACATGGGCCCAACGCTGAAGCAGGCCCAGCTCCACCGAAGCGTGGGTGACGATGAAGCGTGGCGCGACCTCGGTCCCGAGCGCCGCGAGTGCGCCTCCCGGGTCATGCTCGCCTACGGCAGCGTGATCGACGGCGTGGTGCAGGGGCGCCTGAACGGTGGAAATCTGCGCCGCCTCGAGAAAGTCCTCCTCGCCGAGACGCCGAGGTACTGACCGTGGCCGACGAAGCCGGGTGGACCGATGCCCCGAACGATCCCTACGTCCTCGCCCCGCCGCGGGT
>DATJFU010000484.1:0-5020 GCA_035495495.1 Bdellovibrionota bacterium | reverse complement strand
GTGCGCGCAGGTCGAGCCGACGAAGCCGGCGCCGATCACCGAGATCTTGGGTCTACGTGGAGCCATGGATGGATTTCCCCCGGGATTACCCTCTGTTGAAGTACCTCAAGGGTATACGGCGACCGGATGCGAAAGCTCAAGATGTAAGCTAAAGACTCAGGTATTGACCGAGGACACGGACGCCCTCGTAATGGGGCAGGATCACGTACCGGCCGTACCAAACGCCCCGCACGTAAACGCCCGTGAATTCGGTCTCGTAGGGGTTGGGCTCGTTGCCGATGCGGCCCAGGAGGTACCCGATTCCACCCTCGACCGAGGCCATGGTCGCGGGATCGGCGGTCTCGCCCACTCGACCCATGTAGTCCAAGAGCGTGGAGAGCACGAACTCGGTCTGGGTCATGGTGGGCTTGCCGTGCACGTAGCGCATCTGGGGGTAGCTCTCGGGGCTCTCACCCCAGCCGCCGCCATCCTCCTGCTTGGAAACCAGCCAGCGGATGTAGGGCGCTGCCTGGGTCAAGGTCCAGCACCCCGACTTGAGAAGCGCCTGAGTTGCCTGCGACGTGCCGTACAGGTAGTCGACCATCCACTCGCCGCGCCAGAGCTTGAGGCTCTCGCCCTGGACCTTCATGCGCTTGCCTTCGAGAAACTCACACGCGCTCGCGATGGGGCCCGCCAGGCGCTTGGAGCGGGGAGAGCCGGGGGCGAGGTCGCGGATCTTGGCGAGCGCCATGATCACGCGGGAGGTGATGTCCGATTGGCTCAGGTCCGACACCTCGGGGGCGCCGCCCACGTGGTGCTCGACCGCGAGGTTGAAGAGAAACGACGTGTCGCGATCCCAGGTCGGAAACCCGCCGTCGCCGTTCTGGAGCGGCAGCAGCCAGTCGAGGCCGCGCGCCATCACGACGTTGATCCGTCCGGTGGAATCCGCCGGCTCGGCGTCCGCGAGCGCCTCAAGCACCATCGCCGTGTCGTCGGCGTCCGGATAAAAATCGTTGTGCGGCTCAAACGTCCAGCCGCCCGGCAGGGCTTTGGGCGCGAGTGCGATCCAGTCGCCCGGCTTGAGGATCTGCTGCGACATCAACCAGTCGATCGAGCTCTCCGTCTCGGTGTTGTTCCAGAAGCCAAAGGCCCGGGGCGCCTCGTGCAGCGCCGTGAGGATGCGGGCCGTGTCCATCACCGGACCGACCGTGGACTGTTGAATGGTGGTGCCTTCGGGGATTTTGGCCCTCCAGCCCATGAGCCCGCGCCACGCTTTGCGCATAACGTCCCTGAAATCGCCGACGCCGAGTTTCTGCGCGGTGTGCAGGGTCAGGAGGTTGAAGTAGCTGATCTGAAGCGCGCCCGCCCAGGTGCCGTCGGCCTGCTGGTGATCGAGGATCCAGCCCAGGCCCTCTTGCGCCCAGAACTGCGCCGAGTGGTGGGGATACGGGTGGCCGAACCAGCCGCCGGCGGACCGCACGCGCTCGGGATCGAGGGGGTCCATGTGGCGGCCCTTGGCCTCCATGTTCTTATAGAAGCGCCAGATGGCGAGAGGGATCAAGCCGCTCCGGCCAAAGCCGAGGTTGAACACGTTGACCGCCGAGGTCTTGGGAAACGAGAGCAGGCCCACCGGGATCCGGGGCATGTCATTGGGTTTCAGGATTCCGCCAAAGCCCGAGATCATGCGGTTCAGGCCGCCCAGCGCCGCCATTCCACCCGCTTTTTGAAACCGGTTCCACGCCCGCGAGAACCGCTCGTCGGTGCGCGAGACGCCCGCGCCCTTCTCCAGGCCCAAGAGCACCATGCCGGTCACGTCCATGCTCACGGGGCCGCCCGGATAAGCCGGCCAGACGCCGTTCTCCTGCCGCTGGAGGATGCGCTCGATCGACTCGTTGACCAGCCGGTCGGCCTCGCCGGGCTGGAGGCCCAGGTCGTCGCCCATCTCACGGATGAGGATGAGGGGCATGACGTCGGCCGAGGGGTCGGCCTCGACCACTCCCTGCCAGAAGCCCTGGGCGTCCCGCATCTGGGACAGGGAATTCTTCAGGGTTTCAAGGGTTTGGACGGCCTCGGGCGCGTGTTGGAGTTGTCCTTCGGCCGGCCATGCAAGCACGAGCGCCAGGAGACCCAGAGCAAAGGTGGAGCGGGACCGCATAGGGGTCCCTGTTTTTCCATTTTTGACGCGTTATGTCAATTATTAGAGGTCGTGGGCTGGGCCGCGGGGTGGCGGACGGACGGCGTATCAGCGGTGGAACGGGCCGATTCCAAGGCCACCATTCCCCCAATGAAAAGGACCATGAGTACGACGAACCGGATTGTGAGGCGCATCCATTCGGACATGCGGGTCTCTCCGGGTTTTACATCGGCCATTTCGCTGACGTTCTTGAGGTCCATCACGCCAAATTCTCTCAGGCCTGGTTGCCGGCGAAAAGACCCAAACTCCAAATTATGAAAATCTCCTCGTTGGCAATGGTGACCCTGACGGCCCTGGCCGCCCTCCCCGTCCTGGCCGATCCCGCGGCACCCCCTGCCAGAACGGACTGCCAAAAAGTCCGCGCGGCCCTGGCTTCGGTCCAGAGCCAACCCTCCTCCCTGGTTCCGTTTCCGACCGCCTTCAAAATCGATGGCGCGGATCTCCCCCCGGGGCCCAGCACCCCCGTCAGTGGCGATCTGGCCCAAGACCTCATGCGTAACCTCAGCGCACGCGGCGGCGTCTTTTCGGCGGTGCCTGAGAACGCCAAGCTGGAGCTCGACGAGAACTGCACGACCCTGAAAATCAGCGGGGGGCAAACCGGCCCCGGCCCCGACATCCCCATCTCCTCCGTCACCGCCGATGGAATCACGGCAAAAATGGAGGGTGCTGAGGTCAATATCCATGTCTCGCCCAAGGCCGAAGACGCACGCGGACTGTCGCGGATCGACCTGACCGTCGGCGTACGCGAGAGCATCCCTCTTCAATGCGGCGGCGACGTCAACGTTCTAGAATCCCATGACCTCTTCATGGGCATCTCCTGGTACCACGGGCCACAAGCACAGCTCGACGCCGCCATGAAGGGCCCCCTCATGGACAAGTACGTCGAGAAGTCGCGGGAGCTGTTTGCCTGGGCGGTGGACAAAGCCGAGAACCCCACCCTTGTCTGCCCCCGGGTCGCCTCCGGCGACAGCGGCCGCATCATCCGCGATAACCCCTACGGCGACGACGAGCCCGCGGATCCTCGGGACCCCGGCGACCGCGGCTCCCGCTCCGAACGCGGCGAGTAACGCCACGCCATTGACGCGTCAGGAGTCAGGCGCCCGCTGCCGATAAGGGCTTCGGATGCGTGCGACTTCCCGCAAGCTCATTGCTGCCCTAGTGGGCCTCCAGATGGTGGGGCTGGCCGGCGTGGCCGCCCTCGGAATCCGTCTGTTCAGCGCGGACCAGGAGGAGCTGCTCCGCTGGGGAACCGTCCAGGCCTCCTATAACCTCGCGAGCCGGGTGCGCTCGGAGATGAAGCACCTCGCGGACCTCGGACGGGTCCTCGCCTCGAGCGCCCTCCAGGAGTTCAAGACCCCCGAGGACCGGCTCAAGTTCATCCAAGAAGGAATGAAGATCGACAGCCAGTTCATGGCGATGGCGGCGTACATCCGCGCCACGCCGGGCGCGCCTTTCACGGCCCAATGGCGGATTTATCCCCTCGAGTTGCAGCAGAAGCTCGGCCTCAAGGACGAAGACTTCAACAAGCTCGATCAGGAGGCCGCGCTCGACCTCGAGGCCGTGGGCCGCGGCGGCGTCTCGTTCACGACGGGGCGGCTGCCCTCGGGTGAGGGCGTGCTTCGCATGGCGGTCCCGTTTCTGCGGACCTCCGACGGCACCGTCACGACATTGCTCGTGCTCGAGGCGGATCCGGACAAGCTGAGCTCGCTTTTTTCGCTCACGGCGCCATTCACGAGCTTTCTTCTCGATAAGAACGGCAGAGTCCTGGCCTCGACCCTGCCCAAGGCCACGCCCATCGAGGACAGCACGCAATTCTCGGGCTCGAGGGACGCGGGATTTGCCGGCCTCACCGTCATGACCCAGGTGCCGCGATCGCGCGCGGGGGTCGTGAGAAATCCGTTCATGCGGCAGACCGGGCTCGCCGGCGGGGCGCTGATCTTTCTGTCGCTCGCGCTCGGATTCGCTCTGACCCGCCGTGAGAAGAGGGAGCACGCCCCCATCGCGGAGGCCGCGGTTCCGATCTCCGTTCAAGAAGCTCCTCCGCTCGCCTCGACTCCCGAAGAAACCACCGAAGACGTCCCCGCCTACGTGCGGCCGTCGGCCCCTGAGGCCGAGCCGGGCCCGGATCCCGAGGAGCTCCGCCAGCTCTGGCAGGACCAGGCCGAACTCGGCGTCGTCCGCGACCTCTTTGGACTCATGCGCGAAGGCCTCTCGCTCGCGGATTTCAGCTCCAAGGTCCTGGACATCGCCTCCGATCTTTTTCAGATGAACCACGCGCTCTTCATGGAGCTCAGGCAGGGCTCGGACCCCAAGTCGCAGCAGCTCTTTGTCCGGGCCCAATCCGGCGGTTCAGGCGACGGCGCCTGGGAGAGCAAGGATCTCTGGGACCGATTCTGCGAGGTCCGGTCCATCGACGTCGAGCACTTCTTGGGGCACCAGGGGGCCCACTGCCTCCTGCTCGAGGCCCCCATGGACGCCGACATGGACAAGGACATGGACGAGGGATCGGAGGACGACCTCGAGGACGTCATCGACATCAGCACGGGTGAGCTCCCCCTCGCCCATCGCATCGTCTCCGCGTTCTACGGCTCGGCCCCCGGCCGGCCGCAAGTACTGCTCATCCCGCTCGTCATCCGCGGACGGCTCTTTGGCTGCCTGGCCTTTTACGGGTCGCCCGAATATCTGGCCGCGAGACACGTGGTGTTCTTGTCGGCCACCCGCTTTGGCGAGGCCGTCGCGACGCTCCTCGAGTACCGCTTCATGCTTGTCGCCGCGTCAGCCGCCTCCACGACGCCCATCCGGAGCGCCGCTTGAACCGGAGCCTGAGCGTCGCCGCCACGGCCCTCG
>DATJFU010000483.1:0-3874 GCA_035495495.1 Bdellovibrionota bacterium | reverse complement strand
TTTGATCCGTCGCGGTCAGGCTAAATCCGGTGTCATTGGTGTAGCCGTTGACGTTGTCGGGATCGACGCCGTCGCACCCCCTCGAGACGGCCTTGTCCAGCCGGGCGAGGGTCACGTCGAGGACGTTCTGCGAACGGACATCGACCCATTTCTCGCCCGGCCAACCCTCCAGATCCTTTCCTAGCGAGGTGCTTAAGAAATCGGAGTAGTCGTCCCGCCAGTCCTCGGCCGACCCCGCTGAGAAGTAGCAGAGGATCTTTTTTGAGGCTCCATGAAGGGTCGTGAATACGGCCGCCGGTGTGTCAAAGAGGTCCACATCGTAGACGTCTACGGCGTAGCCCGTATTGATCGTGCCCGAGAGCTGGATCTGCCAGAGGGTGGCGACGGCCGGCTTGTACCAGGAGCCTGAAGTCACCGGCGCGACGTCGGGGTCCAGATGGGCGGAGGGACTCAGACTCTGTCCGCAGGCGGCTAGGGCAAGGGTGATGGGGACGAGTAGCCAGCGCATGGTCCGGATCTAACTCGGGGTCAGCTTCTCGAGGCGCTCCCGCACCTGCGCGTACGCCGCTTGGAGTTCCACGATGAGGGGGGCGGCCTCGGCGGGCGTCGAGGTCTCGAGCTTGGCGCAGATCTCAGCCATCCGTTCGGCGCCGAGGTAGGCGCTGCTCGACTTCAGGGAGTGGGCCTCGGTCTTGAGGCGAGCAGCATTGCCGTCCTTAGCGGCGGCCGCCAGGTCCGAAAGGGCCGCGGGCGCCCGTAGCAGAAACATATCGATCACCTCGGTCAGAAAACCGGGGCCCGGCTGGTCTGAGAGATCCTTGAGCTTGTTGAGCGTCGATACGTCGAGAATCGCCACGGAGGTCGAAGTCGTGGGTACCCTGTCCTCGCCGGGACCGAGCCAGCGTTCCATCACCTTGGCCAGGGTCGGGAGCTTGACCGGTTTCGCGAGGTAGTCGTCCATGCCCGCGGCCAGACACTGCTCGCGGGTGCCGCGAACCGCGCTCGCGGTCATCGCCACGATGGGGACCCCCGCGCGGCCCGGAATCTTCATCTTGCGGATCGCGGCGGTCACCTCGAACCCGTCCATGCCGGGCATCTGGCAATCCATGGCGATCAGATCAAAGGGTGTCTCCTCGAGGGCCGCGAGGGCCTCCTTGCCGCCCGCGACCCCCGTCACCTGGTATCCCAGCTTCTCGATCATCTTGACCGCGACCCGCCGGTTGATCTCGTTGTCCTCGACCACCAAGACCCGCGCGGCCCGGCCGGGAGCGTGGCCGGCGCCGGCCGGAGCGGCCATCTTCTCGCCGGGCTGCCCGGACTCGAGGGGGACCGTGAACCAGAAGGTCGAACCCACCCCTTCTCGGCTCACGACACCGATCTCGCCGCCCATGAGCTCGACCAGCTTCTTGGAGATGGAGAGTCCCAGCCCGGTGCCGCCGAACTTGCGGTTGGTCGAGGCGTCGGCCTGCGAAAAAGCCTGGAAGATCTTTGGAATCACGTCCGCGGGCATTCCGATGCCCGTATCCTCGACCTCAAAGCGGTGACGCCGGAGATCGGCCTCACGTGAGACCCGTACGATCACTCGGCCGCGGCCCGTGAACTTGATGGCGTTGGCGACCAGATTGGCCAGAACTTGCCGCAACCGCGCGGGATCGCCCCGCACGTGGGGAGTGATCGCCGGGTCCATCTCGACGGAGAACCGAACTCCCTTGGCCAGCGCCGTGAACCCTTGGGTCTTGCGGATGTCCTCGAGGACCTCGGCCAGGTTGAAATCGATCTTCTCGATCTCCAGCCGCCCGGCTTCGACCTTTGAAAAATCCAGGATGTCATTGACCAGGGAGAGAAGGCTGTCGACCGATCGATTGATGGCGTCCAGGTAGTTTCGCTGGTCGGCATCCAAGTTCGTGTCCAGAAGGAGCGCCGCCATGCCCGTGATGCCGTTGATCGGGGTACGGATCTCGTGGCTCATATTGGCCAAGAACTGCGACTTGGCCTGCGTCCCGGCCAGGGCTTCTTCTTTTGCCTGCACGAGCGCCGCCGTCCGCTCGACCACGAGGACGTTTGAGCGTCGGCCGATGGCCTGGAGGTTCACCACGAGGCTCGCGAGAAGCAGACTCACCAGCGCGCCGCAGGCCCCCGCCCAGGCCGACGTGGTGTCGTACAGTACCGACGATCCCCGCGCCCGCCTGAATCCCAAGGTCATCTCCCGCTGGGCCAGGGTGATGCGCATCTCGCGCTCGAGCGGCGGAACATCTCCTTGGCGGTGATCCGTGCGGAAGACCAGGGTCGCGGGATCGGCGGTGGGGCCGTCGTACATGTAGACGCGGACCATGTCCGCATTGGGGCCCATCACTCCTTCAAAGAACTCCTCGGTGATGAAACCTTCATAGACCCATCCCAAAAACGCACTGCGTCTCTGGGCGACTGAGATCAGGTTCATGCCCGGGCGGTAAAGCGGGATAAAGACAAGAAACCCCAGGCGATGGTTGGGATCCTGAACGAGATGGACCCGTTGTCCCAGAGTGGGCTTGCCGGTGTCCCTCGCCAGCTCGAGCCCTTTCTTACGCGTCGGTTCGGTTGAAGCGTCAAGACCCAGGGCGGGTCGATTGGCTTCCAGAGGCTCCACGTATTGGATCAGGTAGTGCATCTGCCCCGGGCGGCGATCGATGGGCGAAGCGCCGGGGACTCCATGGAGCTGGTAGTCCGTGAACCCCTGCCTCTGCATCCCCCTCAGAAAATCGTCGAGCTTCTCGGTCGGCACGGCCCTCATCACGCCAAACGCGTGCAAGCCAGGGTAACGCGCGCCGACCTCCGCGGCCTCGACGTACTCGCGCCACTGCTTGCCCGTGATGCTCTCGCTCGCCGCGAGGCGGGCGGCCGCGCCCGTCAGAATGGTCTCATAGGCGTTCATCCGGGCCTGCATGTCGCCCGTGATGTCGGCAACCACCTGGTCAAAGGTGTGGGCCTCCCGGGCGCGTTCCACCCGGTGAAACGAGAAAAAGAGGATGCCGCAAAAGGTCCACGCCGCCAAAAGGACAAAACCGGGCAGCCTGAGCGGACCCGCGTTTCTGAAACCGGCGAGCATAAGAGCCGTGAGGGCAACGGACGCCAAGAAGAGCTGGAGATAGATCAGGCTCTGGTTGATCGTCCCGCCGGCAAACGGGCCAAATCCCCGCACGGTGCTCCAGACGCTGATGATCGTGATGACCAAGCAGGCGACCTTCACGCAGCCCGCGCCCGAGCGCGAGACGGCAAAGAGAAGGATCGGAAACAGGAGAAAGAGAAATGGGCTGCCTTGTGGGTGAAAGAACACGAAGGCGGCAGCCGCCGCGGTCAGCACCTGCACCCCGAGCCCAAGAAGCGCGCGCCTGCCCGTGGGGCGCACGAACCCGACCTCCCTCAGCGTGAGAAACAGGGGCGCCACGACCAGAAGGCCGAGCGCATCGCCCACCCACCAGGTCAGCCAAACCGAGCCCGCCGTGTCGAGGGTGATCGAATGGACCAGGAGAAGGCTCACCACGCCGACCGACGCGCTCAGGGTCGCCGCCAGAGCCGCCGAAATCGACATCGCCACGGTCTCGGACTGGTATTCGAGGTAATCCTTGTACTCAAAGGCGCGGAGGATCAGCCACGCGCCGACGACGGCCTCGAGCGTGTTGCCGATGGCGATACCAAAGGCCGAAGCCACGGGCGCACTGGTCATCAGGTTGGCCGCGAGGGCACCCGCGGTGATGGCGGGCCAGAGGTCGAGCCCGAGCAGAACGAGGCAGCCCACCGCCACGCCGGTCGCCGGCCAGACCGGCGACGCGCTGACATGAATGGTGGCCGCGAGGAGGCCGAGCCTCGCGGTCGCGAAATAAGCGATGGCCACGCC
>DATJFU010000482.1:0-5997 GCA_035495495.1 Bdellovibrionota bacterium | reverse complement strand
ACGCGAGGGCTGCCCGCACGAAGTTTCCTGAATTCCGGAGGAAGCCACAGCCTGCCCCCCGTGGCAAAGCGCCGCGTAGGTGCTTCCGAGTTGCCATCGGGTCGCATCCAGCGCAGCCTCCAGGAGCGGTCGGTTCCGCTGCGCCAACGAGAGCGCCCCGAGCGATGCCACCTGCTCAAGACTCGTCTCCTGGACGTTTCGGACCGCGCGCAGGTGGTTCCATGCGAGCGCCCCAGAACCCATGAGGATCGTTGCAAGCGCCAGAGCGAGAGGCAGGGATGCGTGCTTTCTGAACCAGTGGCGAAGCAGCATGGTTGCGTTACCTGAGGCGGAATGCATCAAACTGCGCCTCTCCTCGTTGAAATGCCACGTTGCGAACTTCTACACGATCGGACCTCACCACGGCGAAGCTCCGCGTGAACCCCAGGTGGATCATGGGAACCGCAGTCAATATTGCCTCGGTAACCTTCCGATAATGGCGGTCCATCTCGTCAAATTTCAGAAGAGATCTTCCGGACTCTAGGAGACTACCGACCTCTTCCCGGTAGGTCACTCGTGTCAGAATGGCTCCATTCTTTCCCAACGCGTGATAAATGCCATCCGGATCCGCGTGAGGGATGCTGAAGCTGCCGAACACAAGATCCCACTGGGAAGGGTCCGTAAGGACCTCAAAGTAATTACCAATGTCGAGAACCCCTACTCTCGCTAGTCCGATGCCAAAGTCGGCCAGGCTTTCCGCCACTGGAACTAGATCTTTTGCTACCCAGATCTTAAGTGGCTGATTCGCTGTGCACCTGATCAGATGCGCGGTTTGTGATTCCGCAGAGTCGATCATCTTGAATGCTTCTTCGCGTGAAATTCGGCCTGGCTGCCCCTCAAGATAGACCTGGGGATCAAGTAGGAACTCGCCGCTATCCCCCGAAGACGATGAATGCTTCCTAAGATAACGCCAGATCGCGAACTGTAGCGCCCTTCTGTTCGATGCATCGACCAAGCAGGAGTTACGATGACCGTTCACATAGCCGACGCGATGAGCCGAGTAGGGGCCGGGAAGAAGTTCGACATTCCTCGCCTTACTGAGATCGGCCGGAATGACTGTACCCATGAGACTCGATGCCACATCAGTCTTTCCAAGCTCAAGAGAGTGAAGGATCTCTTCGGTCTCACCATGATAGACCTCGATAGCCGATAGCTCCTTTGCAGAAGGATGATGTGGGTTCGGCATCAACCTCAACCGATCTTGCCCAATTTCTTGGATGATGTAGGGCCCAGACCCGATGAAAGACTCGCCAGTTTTTTTGTAAACAGCGGACCGACTTCCAGAGAGGAAATGCAGGGCCATCCTGAACGGACGTTTGAACCGGACGACTAACCGGCTCGGTCCGTCGACCATGACACCCGCCAGGTGTCCTGTGCGATGGAATTGGTCGAAACCGTCAATGGCGTAGGCCATGTCCAAAAGACTGCTATTATCCACCCTAGGGATCAGTGAGAGAGACCGCTCCCAGGCAGCCTTGAAATCGGCAGCGGTCACGGGGCTTCCATCCGAGAATCGCCGATTTTCATCGAGATGAAAGGTAAAGGTCCGATAGCCTGGATCGATTTCCCATGACCTCGCCACGCCTGCCGTAGGAGTCCCACTCATGGCTCGACCCACCAGCGGCTCAAACTGGTTCTTCAAGATCACGTCGGCCCAATACGTGTGCTGAAGACCCGGATCCAGGCTCCTCCAGGGTCCCCCGATCCCGATGATAAGAGGCCGGTCAGCATTACTCATGACGACAAACCAATGATCGCGGTGAAGGAATACCGTAGTAGCCGCAAGAGTGATGATTGCGATAATCCACGGAGTCCACCTCCTGATCTCATTTCTGCGGGAAGATATGACTGTCCCCATGCGACACCAACTCCGTCTCGTTCACGGTGATCAGGCCCTTCTCCATCAGTACCCTCACCACCTCCTCAAATGTGATCTCCGCCTCGGCGCCGCTGAGGGAAGGATGCCGGGCTCGGAGTCGCTCGATCGCCTTCTCCCGGGTGGTGGTCAGGGTAAGGGGGGCCAGTACCTCCTCCCTCATCGCGCGCAGCGCGGGATTCAGGAGGTGCCAGGATCCATCGGTTCCAAGCGTGGCCGCATTCATCTCCTTGAGCGCTCGGTTGCGCTCAAGGCGGTTGGCGTCGGCCGTGAGTGCGCTCTCTGCCGCCAAGACCACGGAGGGCATGGGCAGCAGGGTGAGAAGGGACAGAACTTTTGTCCTAAGCCATCGATTCGACGAATTCATGGATCGCTCCTTTGGATTGAACGGGTTTCTCTGACGTAAGCCAGCAGCCGGGATCCGGCCCCAAAAAATTGCCATACTCAGCATAAGCCGCGTTGCGATCCCCTCCGCAGCGACGGAAATGGGGGCACTTGCCGCAAACGGATACATTCCCGGCCCGGAGTCGCCTGAGCATGGGATGCTTCAAGAACAGATTTTCGAGCCCTTCTGCCCTGACGTCCCCCAAGACAAGCCGCGATCGGCTGGAGGCCAGGAGGCGCCCCTGGTAGTCCACGACCATGGATTCCCAGAAACGCCCGCTTCCGCCGAGTGTCGGATGGAGGAGGTGCATGAGAGGCATGCCGGTATGGGTTTGGACGCCAGTTCGCGCTGATTCAGAAAGGATTCGTTCGTAGGCTTCTTTGAGCTCTGGAGCCGTTAGGGGACGATCGGCGCCCGAGGACCGCAGGCCCTGCCCCTGGCCAAGGGCGATAAACCGGGTGAACCCCATGAATCTGACACCCCATTCCCGAGCCAGATCGAAGAACCGCGGAATGGCGTCGGCGTTTGCCCGGCTAAGCACTGCCAGGAAATGCAGGCCCAGTCCCTGCGACTTGCAGATCTCCACGGCCTGACGGACTTTTTGGAAACCGCCCGCTCCCCTGACGCGGTCATGCGTTTCCTCAGTCGGGCCGTCCAGGCTCATCTGCAGCTCAACTCCGCCAAGGGAGCTGAGCCGTTCCGCAAGGGCGCCAGTGATGAGCGTGCCGTTGGTCAGGATCGAGATGGGTACCCCGGGCGTAAGTGCCCTTGCGTGTGCCATTATCGGAAACAAATCGGGACTCAGCAGTGGTTCGCCTCCACAGAGAATCAGGCTCGGTCGAAACCGAAGCCTGCGGCAGAAGGCGGTGTATTCATCGTAGATCTTGGTCCAATCGGCCAGGCGGAGAGCGCCGCTGTTTCGATGGTGGGGATGGTAGCAATGGTTGCAGCGCAGGTTGCATGCGTTGTTGATGTCGAGCTGGATCGGAAACCAACGATCGGCGTCGATCCAACCCAAGAGAACCTTCTCCAAGAAAGCAACGGGACCTTTCATGGTTCCCACCCCGCGACTTCGGCGTCCAGATCCCGCGTCCGCCGCAGACCCAGGTCAGATGCCTTGGCGAAGAGGGTGCTGCGCCCGAGGCCCAAGCGGCGCGCGGCCTCCGTGACGTTGCCGTCGCAAAGGTCGACCGCGCGGGCAAGGTAGGCCTTTTCAGCTCGTTTGAGAAAATCTGCAAGCCCCTGCTCTCCTAGGGCATCTCGAGAAACCGGAAGTGCCCCTCCTGGGCGGGCGGCGCGCAGGCAGGTCAGCGAGACCCTCACCAGAAGCTCAGCGGCGAAGGTATCCGATTTCACGAGGTACTCGTCCGCGCCCCGCTGAATGGCCGCCACGACCGTGCGGTAGTTGTCGTCGCCGGTAACCACCAGAACACCCGTCGTCGGAGAACGGCGTTTGATCTCAGGGATCAGGTCCACTCCTTCGCCGTCCGGCAATGCCTGGTCCAGGAGGACGGCGTCGTAGGTCGAGCCCGCCAAACGCTTGCGCGCCTCAGCAAGAGTCGAAACAGCGTCGACCTCGTGGTGAACGCGCAGGACGGGGCGCACGGCCGCGACCAGGACGGGGTCGTCTTCCACCCACAGGAGTTGCAAGGCATGACGCTCTAAGCCAGGGATCATGATGCAGGGCAATAGCCCAAGATAGTCCATATGTACAGATGGGGAGTCTCAAAAAATGGACTCCCGTCCATGGCACTAGATCCAGAGCCCGGACACGCCGGTTTCTTGAAGTATTTTAGGGGGATGGCCGCCACCCCAAGAACCTTCAGATCACGAAGGTTCTCATGGTCGAAACCGCGCTTCCCGCCCAAAACCTTCATGTTCTGAAGGTTTCAGGGGTCCCCGCGCTAACCCCGCTACTTGCTCTCGCGCGCCACCCTGGCGGCGTTCTCGAACACCAGCATGCCGTCGCCGCGCGATCCGGCCACGTCCGGCTGACCGGTCCACGACGGGTGCGCCGTTCCGCGGACGGCCGCTTCGGGGTGCGGCATGAGGCCGAAGATGCGGCCCGTGGGATCGCAGAGGCCCGCGATCCGCTCCTCGCTGCCGTTGGGGTCGCCCTCGTACTTGAGGCAGATCATCCCCTGCCGCTCCATCTTACTGAGCACGCTCGCCCGGTTCTTGGCCGGAAACACGAGGCGACCCTCGCCGTGGCGGATCGGCACGTCCATGGTGCCCGCGCCCCGGAGCCAGAGACAGCGTGAGCGTTGCGGCGTCGCGCGCACCCAGGTGTTGATGAAATGCCCCTGGGCGTTGTGCGTGATCGAGACGTCGCGGCCAAAGATTCCCATCTTGATGAGGGCCTGAAAGCCGTTGCAGATGCCGATCACGAGACCGCCGCGATCCACGTACTGATGCAGGTCCCACCCCAGGCCGTGGCGGATCTTGAGGGCCAGGACCTTGCCCGACTCCAGATCGTCGCCGAACGAGAATCCGCCCGGCAGCGCGAGGGTCGCGTAGGTCGAGCTCAGGGTGTCGAGCTTGACGCGATCGCGGATGAGGTCGTTGAGGTGGCGCACGTCCGCCTCGAAACCCGCGAGCCTAAACGCCTCGGCGGTCTCGCCTTCGCAGTTGATGCCGTCGCCGGTCAGAACCAGGGCCTTCATTCCCAGTACCCCTCCCGCCGCCAAGCTCTCGTGAGCTGCTCCGTTGGGACCTGAATCGACTGGCGTCCCGCCGGTCCTTTCCAGGTCACGTCCAACTTGCCGTCGGAGGTGGCCACACCCAGGCGCCGATGGGGCACGCCCAGCAAGCCCCATTCTTCTTCGACCTCCGGCGCGGCGGCGCCGCGCACCGACACCACGAAACTGTGAAAGCCCTCTCCAAAGCAATACTCCCAGGGATCGCGGCCGTCCGGCACCTCGAGTGCCGCGCCCAATCCCCGCGCGAGGAGCCCCTCGGCGACGGCGACCAGGAGTCCGCCTTCGGAGACGTCGTGCACGGAGCGCACGTGGGTCTGGCGCTTGCCCTCCGCGCCGCCCAACCAGCGGTACACGCGGTTGGCTACTTCCCATTGCGGCAGGCCGGCCCGGGGCTTGGACGGGGCGCCCGCGGCGGGGAGCACCACCTGCCGGTCATTGCCGCCCTTGTCGCGCAGCTTTTCTGAGAGCAGCGAGTGCAGCTCCGAACCCAGCAGCCCGAACTCGCCCAGGCCCACGAGATAGACCACGTCGCCCGCGGCCTTGATGTCGGAGGTCCGCGCCTGGCGCACGTCCGGCACGCGGGCCACGCAGGTCATGAGGAGCGTCGGCGGAACGGAGATCTTGACCTCCTGTCCTTCGCGGCGCCCGACGTAGTCGTTCTTCATGCTGTCCTTACCGGAAACGAGGGGCGCGCCCAGCGCGAGCGCCGCGTCGCGCATGCCGTAGCAGGCGCGGACCAGGGCCGCCGCCTTGGTCTTGTCCTTGACTGGATCGGGCCAGCAGAAGTTGTCTGTGAGGGCCAGCACCGCTTCGGGCCGCCCGTACTCCGCGCCCACGGCGAGCACGTTACGTACGGCCTCGTCCACGGCCGACTGGGCCATCAAATAAGGATCGATATCCGAGAGCTTGGGGTTGATGCCACAGCCCACGGCGACGCCCATCCAGGACGAGGCTTTCGGCTTCAGGACCGCTCCGTCGTTAGGCCCGCTCCGCTGGTC
>DATJFU010000481.1:0-5706 GCA_035495495.1 Bdellovibrionota bacterium | reverse complement strand
CGCGTGGCCCGATCCACCGGGATCTCGTCAAAGCCCACCTGATCCTTGCCCGAGCCGCAGGCCTCATCAAAGCTCATGGGCGTGTAGTCCAGGTACTTCTTGGACAAAGCGTCCATGTTGTGACGACCTGACGGGTCCACGTCGTACGCGGCGACCATCGTGTCGGCGGCGATGCCCTGCGGACGGATCCCCGCGGTCATCAGCACTTCCCAGTCGTACTTGAGGTTCTGACCGATCTTTCCGTACTTGGGATTCTCGAGGAGCGGCATGAGCTTCTCGAGGACCCATTCGCGTGAGAGCTGCGGGCCGTCCGGATTTTTATGGGCCACCGGTACGTACACGCCATGCGAGGGGTCGTGGCAGAAGGCAAATCCCACGATCTGTGCTTCCCTCGCGTCGAGCGAGGTGGTCTCGAGATCGACCGCGAACTGGCCCGCCTTCTCGAGTTTACCCAAGAGGTCGATGAACTCGCCTTCCGTCCGCACGGTTCTGAAGTCCTGCGGGACGGATCTCTTCGCGGCCACTTCGACCGCGCCCGCCGCGACCTCGGCGGCGGCCGCGCTAGCGCGGCCCACCCGGGCCTCCCAGCGCTTGAGCAGCGTCTCAAAGTCCATGGACTGCAAGAACGTGACGAGCTCCGGCGCGATGTGAAACTTGAACGAGAACGGCCGGTCGCCCGTGGGGATGTCCAGCTTGACGTCGTCCTTGAGGGAGACGAGCTTCACCGCCAGCTCGACCGCGTCGGCGCTCTGGGCGATGGCCTCGCCCTTCTTGCCCTTGATCTGGCCGGCCGCCGCCGCGCGCATGACCGAGGGCACATCGCCGAACTCGCCAAGGAGTTGCGCAGCGGTCTTGGGTCCCACGCCGGGGACGCCGGGCACGTTGTCCGAGCTGTCACCGATCAAGGCCAGGTAGTCACGCACGCGGTCGGCCGGTACGCCGAACTTTTCTTTGACCTCTTCGGGCCCAAAGACCTTGTCGGCCATCGTGTCCCAGACGCGCACGCGGGGACCCACGAGTTGCATCAGATCCTTGTCGCCCGTGACGACCACCACGTGACCGTCGGAGTGGCGCTTGAGCCAGTCGTGGGTCAACGTCGCGATCAGGTCATCGGCCTCGACCCCGCCCTGCCGAAACGACGGGATGCCCATGACCCTTACCAGCTCATCGATGCGGGCAAACTGCGGCACGAGGTCGTCCGGCGGCGCGCTCCGGTTGGCCTTGTAGTCCGCGTAGATCTCCTTGCGAAACGACGGTTCCTTGCTGTCATAAGTGACGGCAAGATGCGAGGGATCCGCCTCCTCGAACAGACGGCCCAGCATGGACGCCACGCCGTAGACCGCGTTCGTCGGCTCGCCCTTGCGGTTGGAGAGCGAACGGATGGCGAAAAAGGCCCGAAAGATGAACGAGCTGATGTCGAGCAGGTAGAGCGTGGGACCACCGGCCGAAAACTTGCGGATCGCGTGCTCGGCCACGGCTACCTCCGAACGGGGCGGTTGGCGTTACGGGGCGCCACCACGACCTCGGTGTCGGCCATCACGTCGCCCAAGCGTTGCCGCGTCTCGACCCGCGCGAGCAGGTAGATCTCGATCGCCATGAGCGGGATGCCGACCAGAAACAAAATGATCCAGCCCCAGATCGGGATGATGGCAAAGAAGGTGCACAAGCCCACGGGCGCGTTGCGGATCGCCGAGTCCTTGAACCGCGCCGCGCGGTTCTTGGCCACGTTCCGCACCTGGATGCCCATGAGCTTCTTGCCGAGACTCTGTCCGTCAAAGACACCCGCGTGAATGCCATCCGCGAGCAGGCTGTACGCAAAGCCCGCGAGGGGCCCGAGTCCGCGCGGCAACACCGACGCCAAGGTCACGACGGCGCCGAAATCGACGAACTTGGCCACGATGCGGATGGAAACCGATGCCCTCACCTACGCAGGTCCTCAGTTCGGGGCCGCGCCCAGAAAGAAGCGGTCCATGAGGTCCACCAGGCTGTGCACGGCAAAGATGTGGCTCTCCTGAATGCGGCTCGAGTTGGTGCCCAACGAAGCCGAGAGGCACAGGTCACAGAGCTCCTTGAGGCGGCCGCCCTTGCCGCCCGTGAGGCCGATCACGAAGATCCCGCGCTTTCGACATTCCTCCACGGCCAGAAGCACGTTCTTGCTTCCGCCCGAGGTCGAAATCGCCACCGCCACGTCGCCGGACCGGCCGAGGGCCTGGATCTGCTTCAAGAACACCTGATCAAATCCGAAGTCGTTTCCGACGGCCGTGAGATTGGAGGTGTCGGTGGTCAATGCGATGGCCGGGAGCGGCCGGCGATCGAGGAGCATGCGGCCCACCATCTCGGCGGCCATGTGCTGGGCGTCCGCGGCCGAGCCGCCGTTGCCGAAGATCAGCACCTTGCCACCCTCGTTTACGCACTTAGCCATACGCTCAGCGCCACGGACCAGGTCCGACGCATGGTCCTGGATAAATCGCCGTTTGATTTCCAGGGACTCCGCGAAGGTCTGCTGCAGGTAGTCAATAGCCTTGGCGCCGCTCATATGTTACCGACAGGTCATAACTCAAGATTTCGCCGAGAGGAATCAAGATGGCCCACATCAAGAACGTTTTCCAAGCGACCGACACCAACTTCGAATCAGATGTGCTCGGCGGTGAGGGACTCTCCCTCGTCGACTTCTGGGCCGAATGGTGCGGCCCGTGCCGCATGCTGGCGCCCACGATCGAGGCGATCGCCGGCCAGTACGACGGCAAACTCAAAGTGTTCAAGATGAACGTGGATGAGAACCCCAACACGCCGGCGCAGTTCAACATCCGCGGCATCCCGACTGTGATCTTCTTCAAAGGCGGCAAGGCCGTGGACCAGCTCATCGGCAACCAGCCCAAAGAAGCGTTCATCCAGGCGATTGAGAAGCAGATGTAAGGGCGGGGGCGCCGAGCGCAGTCGACCGCGCCAGCGCCTTGACGGGCCCCGCGGCTCAACTTTCTTTGACCCGCATCAACCATGCGCTATCCTGAAGGAAAGTAAGGAGAGCTCATGGAATCGCCGAGCTTTATTCAAGAACTCATCCGGGCCTTCCAGGACGGCGGACCGTGGATGGTCGCCATCGCCCTCGCCCTGGCTTTCTCCATCACCCTTTGCCTGGAGCGCTTCGTGCGCCTCTACTTCCAGTACAACGTGGACGGACCTTCGTTCATGTTCGAAATTCAGAAGTACATCCTGGCCAATGACTTGGACGGTGCCATCCGCATCTGCAACGGTGCGGGAAACGCCGCGCTACCGCGGGTGGTGAAAGCAGGTCTGCAGCGGGCCTCCCGCACGGATGACCAGATTCAGAACGCCATTGACGCGGTGAGCTTGGAAATGATCCCCAAGCTCGAGCGGCGGCTCCCCTACCTCAGCATGATCGCCAACGTGGCCACCCTCCTGGGCCTCCTCGGCACGATCACGGGTCTGATCCGGTCCTTTAACGCCCTCGCGGAGGCCGACCCGGCCCAACGCCAGGCGATTCTCTCAGCCGGTATCGCCATGGCCATGAACGCCACCGCCTTCGGCCTGATTACCGCCATTTTCACCATGGTTTCGTACACGGTGCTGACGGCCAAGGCGAACCGGATCCTCGAAGAGATCGACGAGTTCGGCGTGAAGCTCCTGGACCTCCTGGCCGCCCGCAAGTACCGCCACTCGGCTGAAAAGGGTGGACGGGACTAAACGTGTTCCGTCGGCCCTCCAAGCGGAGACGCAGCGCTCACGCCGAGGTGGGGATCAACCTGGTCCCCATGCTCGATACGCTCGTCACGCTCATCGCCTTCTCGCTCTTCTCCATGACGTTTCTCTCCGTCGTGAGCATGGACTCGCAGGTGCCGGTCAACAGCGCCGCGTCCTTCAAGGACCGGATGGACCAGCGGCCCCTTCAGCTCACGATGAGCGAGGGCTTTGATGCGACGACGATCTGGAGCCCGTTTGAGCGCATCTCCAAGGTGACGGTGCCGCATCTCGAGGGCGGCGGCGGCCCGGACGTGCTGCGCATCCACTCGGAGCTCGTCAAGGTGAAGCAGAAGTTTCCAAAAGAGCGGCAGCTCGTGATCGTCCCGAGCTCGACCACGCCGTACGACACGCTCGTGGCCCTCATGGACGCCGCTCGCCTGCTCGACAACACGGACCCGCCCGTGTTTCAGAAAAACGAGCAGACGGGCGTGAACCAAGCCGAGAACATGCTGTTTCCCGAGGTCGTGTTCGGCAACCTGCTGGGGGACACCTGATGCCCCACTTCAGGTCCATCCGTAACCGCCGCGCCCGCAAGCGCCTCGACGGCCGCAACATGGAGCTCAACCTGACCAGCATGATGGACATTCTCGTCATCATCCTGGTGTTTCTGCTCAAGAGCCAGGCGTCGAACACGTCCGTGTTCATCGGCGCCGAGGGCGCCGAGATGCCCTACTCGCGCACGCCCGACGTTCCACCCGACAGCCTCCACGTGGCGGTGACCCGCGAGTACCTCGCGTTTCAGGACCAGAAGCTGCTGTACTTCAACTCGCCGACGGGCGCGCCGCCCGCGCCGGCGCCGAAAGCCCCTCCAGGCACCAAGTCCCATGAGCCCGAGGAGCCGCTCAAGCTCGAGATCCGCAAAGAAGACCTGGACGACGGCGGGCGCCGGATCACGCCGCTGTACGACGCCTTGGTGCAGGCGCGTGAAAAATCCGAACTCCTCCGCGCCAAATCCGGTGCGCGCACGGACCAGGGCGAGCCGCTGCCCTTTGATGGCATCCTCGCCATCCAGGCGGACAAGCGCGTGCCCTACGATATGCTGCGTCGTGTCATGTATACCGCGGCCGTGGCCGGCTATAAGACCTACCGCCTGCTGGCCATGAAGAAAGAAGAGTAACGTCCGCTTAACGCGGTTTGACAGAAGTCGCCGCGCCGCGATAAACGCCCCGAAACTGAGGGGGGTGTTCCGTGATCGTTTCGCGCCTGAGGGGTCGTTTTCTCATCTGCCTGTTTGCTTGCACCATGCCCGCCACGGCGGCCAAAGCGTACAGCCTCACCGAACACCGGCGCATCACCGACCAGGCCATCGCTAACTTCAACTTCTGCTTCAACGGCGCCCTCACCGCGGATCTCAGCGACTACGTCCAGACCGCGGACCGCAACGAGGATCTCAATCTTCTCCGCAAGTGGACGCTGTTCTCGCATTTCTTTCATCCCGAAAAAGCGTTGCTCGACCAGCGGCGCATGTCGTCCGATTACCGCATCGCGGACCTGCAGGAGACGATCAGAAACCTGCTGGGCGAGAGCGGCAATCAGGGCCTGGCCGACGCGTTCTATGAGCTGGGGCATGCGATCCACCACATCCAGGACATGGCGTCGCCGCCGCACGTGGTGCCCGTCATGCACGGCCTCTTTGACTCGTACGAGGGGTGGAAGCCGTCGACCTTTGACTATCCCTCCCTGCACCTCGACAAGGCCTACTGCCGGGACCTGGCCGCGAAGCCGCTCAAAGGCGCGCTCTACGGCCTCTTTGTCGAAACGGCCCGCGCGACGATCGCCAACGTGCGCGGCCCTCTGACCATTTGGCTCAACGGCGCGCGCCGGGAGACGTCGTGGGAGGCCTTCTGGCTCGAATCCGACAAGCCCGCGTTCGGTCAGTACGGCTACCTGGGCGATCACTTTGGAGAGCAGAGCTTTCAGGCCTCGGACCAGAAGTGGGTTTGG
>DATJFU010000480.1:0-4629 GCA_035495495.1 Bdellovibrionota bacterium | reverse complement strand
CCGATTCAAAGGCGAGGTAGCTCAGGATGTCCGACGGGCGTCCGCGCTTGGCGCCCAGGCCCCGGAGCAGGTAGCGCAGCGTGCGCGGGAGGCGGTCCAGGTGCCTCGTCGCCATTCCACCCAGGTCCCGTGAGGGCCGGAGCAGCTTGACCGGAATGGGCCTGAGCGGGTCGCGCTGGAGGGCCAGCTGCTCTTCGGAGAGCAGCGAGAGGGTGCGGTTGATGCGTTCCATCCGCTCGAGGTCCAGGTCCATCGAATCCAAGAAGACGGCGTTCAGCATGATGCCGGCGATTTCGGCGAGGGAGATCGTGCTAGCCCGGGCCAGGTTGCGCTCACGAACCGAAGCCCCCGGCGGGAGGTTGCGGACGCTGACCGCCAGGATTTTCTCGGCGCCGAGGTGGATCGCGGGGCGGAGGGGCGAAGCCAGGCGGACCGAACCGTCGCCGTGGTAGCTGCCGCCGACCTGGATGGGCGCAAAGAAAACGGGGATCGCCGCGGAGGCGAGCACGTGATCGGCGGAGAGCTCGGCGCGGAGGGAGATGTGATTGCTCTTGTCCCACTCGCGGACGGGGTCGCCCGTCGCGAAATGGGTGACCGACGAGCCCGTGAGGTAATGGGTGGTGGTGATGGCCAGGGCGCCGAGCTGCCCGCCGTCGATGTGACCCGCGATGCGCCGAAAATCGATTCCGTTGCGGATGAGGGCGTCGAGGGGTCGCGTGTCGAGCAGGTGGTTTTGCCTTTTGCCGGCCACCATCCCGCCCCCCAAGAGGCTCCGGAGCACCCGCATCCCTTGGACAAAGAGTGACCACGCATCGGATCTGAAGACTTTGGCCGTGCTGAGGCCCGTCCAAACCTCGGCGAGCTCGCGGGCTCCGTCTCTGAAAGAGTCGGCCCGCTGCGCCAGGTAGGCCGCGTTGATGGCGCCGGCTGAGGCACCGGTCATGATCCTGAAGCGCGTGCGGCCGGGGGGGTGCAGTTCGGCCAGCCCCAATGCGATCCCCGCCTGATATGCGCCGCGGGCCCCGCCGCCAGAGAAAACCAGGGCGGTGGAAGGGTTTCTGTCCGACATACGACGATTGTCCCGCCGAGGGCCGTGGGAGTAAAGTGACCAACCATGAAGTCCGCCACGCTCCTGTCAGCGATCGATGGAAACGGCCAAAGGCTCGACGGGGGTGCCATGTTCGGCAACGCCCCCCAGGCCGTGTGGCGCAAATGGGCGCCGCCGGACGATTTCAACCGGATCCGCCTGGCGTGCCGGGGGATGCTCATCGAGCACGACGGCAAGCGCATCCTTTGCGAGACGGGGATCGGCGACTTCTTTGAGCCCAAGCTGGCCGAGCGGTTTGGGGTCGAGCCCACGGACCGCAACCTGATTCTCGAGAACCTGGCGGTGCTGGGTCTCAAGCAGGAGGACATCGACCTGGTGATCCTCTCGCACTTGCACTTTGACCACGCCGGCGGCCTCATGCCCAGCTACTCGCAGCTGCAGGCGGGGAACGGGGGCCTTCTGTTTCCAAAGGCGCGCTATCTCGTGGGGCGGGAGGCCTGGGATCGCGCCGCGAGCCCCCATTCGCGTGACCGCGCGTCGTTTATCCCCGAGCTCAACAAGCGCCTCGAGGCCAGCGGGCGGCTCACGGTGGTCGAGGGTGACCGCGTCCCCGGGCTTTTCGACGGTCACCTGGGGTTCAGGTACTCAAACGGCCACACGCCGGGCCAGATGCACACGGTCTTCAGGGGTAACGGCGGGGGCACCGTGGTTTTCGCGGGCGACATGATCCCCGGCGTGCCGTGGGTCCATGTTCCCATCACCATGGGTTACGACCGGTTTCCTGAGATGCTCATCGACGAAAAGATCTCGCTCTACGCCGAGGCGGTGCCGCATCGCTGGTGGGTGTTCTACACGCATGATCCCGAGACGCGCGCATCGAGGGTCGAGGTCGACGCCAAGGGCGCATACCGCGCGGTCGAGCCACTGACCCAGCTCAAGCGTTTTTCGTTTTAAAGCGATCGATCAGGACGCGGATCTCGCCGGCGAGGGCGTCGCCGCCCACGGGTTTGGTGAGGTAGGCGTCAAAGCCCGCCGTGGCCGTGCGCCTGCGGGCTTCGACCACGACGTGCGCGGTGAGCGCGACGACCGGCGCTTTGCATCCCAGGGTGCGGAGCTGGCGCAGGCATTCGTACCCGTCCATGCCGGGCATCTGCAGATCCAAGATGACGGCGTCAAAGGAGCCCTGTTGCCAGAGCGTGAGGGCCTCGCCGCCGTCCGAAACCGATTCGACCGCGGCACCGGCCCGCCGGAGAAACGCTGAATAGACGAGGCGGTTGTCGGCGGCGTCGTCGACCAGAAGTACCCGACATCCGGCCAGGACGCGCGGGTCCTTGGCGGCGCGGGGAGTGGGGGCCGCCCGAGGTTTGGGGCTGGCGTCGGCCGTTTCGTAGGCGCATTGAACGGTGAGCCTGAAGCGCGAACCGCGGCCCGGCTCGGTCGAGACGAGCTCGAGGTCTCCGCCGAGGAGCTGGGCCAGGTGGCGTGAGAGCGCGAGGCCGAGTCCCGCGCCTCCGAGGCGGCGGGATGAGGTCGCGTCGAGCTGCACGAACGGTTCAAAGAGGCGCGAGGCCTCGTGGGCGTCCATGCCGGGCCCGGTGTCGCTTACTTCCACCACGAGCCGCCCGACCGACGGACTCGGCTCGTGGCGGAGGCCCAGTTCGACCCGGCCACCGTCGGTGAACTTGATGGCGTTGCCCAGAAGGTTAGAAAGAATCTGCCTGAGCCTCAGACCGTCGGTGCGCAAGATGGCCGGGAGTTCGCCGTGCTTGACGACCTCGAGCGCGAGACCCTTGGCCGCCGAGCGGGGCAGGTGATCGGCGAGCACCTGGGAGACGAGTTTATCGAGCTCGACGGGAGCGACCTCGATCCGGAGCCGCCCGGCCTCGACCTTGGCGAGGTCCAGGATGTCGTCGATGAGGTGAAGGAGGACCTGTCCGTTTTCGCGGATGCGTCGGGCGCAGTCATCGCGCTCGCCTGGATCGACGGTCATGGCCGACATGACCTCGGCGAGACCGAGGATCGCCGAGAGGGGAGTGCGGAGCTCGTGGCTCATGTTGGCCAAGAACTGGGATTTGAGCCGGGAGGCCTGCTCGGCCGCTTCGCGGGCGGCCTCGGCCTGCTCGAGCCTCAGCTTCTGCTGGTAGCCGAGCTCGGCCGCCATCATGTTGATGGCGAACGAAAAAGCGTCGAGCACGTCGCGGTTCTCGGAGACGGGCAGCCGCAGGCCGATCTCTCCCGCGGCCATCTTGGTCAGCGTCGCCAGCGCGGCTTCCACCCGCTCGTCTGACCGCGGCGGGAGTCCGTCGCTCATTTTCTGTGCCCCAAGATCCACGGCAGGGGATCCTGCGACGCCGTGAAGAGTCGGGTGGGGATGCCGGGGCGGGCGATGCTCAGGTAGATGTTGCCCATGATGATCCCGAGCGGGCTGTTGTCCACCTGGATGCCGAGCGCGGTGAACGAGTCCACCATGACCTGACCCTTGTAGTGGTGTCGAACCTCGGGCTCGAGCGGCACGGCTTGGGTGAGATTGAGGAGCACGGGGCGCCGAATTCCCCCCGTGAGGGTGATCGCAGTGCGGAGGTTGTCGCGCGCATCCTGCAGGGTTTGGACGACCTCGGCCAGGATCCGGACCTCCATATAACCCTCGGCCATGAGGGTGATTTTGGCCGTGCGTGTCGTTTGGCTCTGCACGCCATGAGCTTATCGCAAACCCCCCTGAAAACAAGCCTAAGTCCTTGGAATTCCAGGCCTTCCGTCTATTGCGTTTGACGCGCAGCGGCGAGATACTATTAAGGAGCTGTGGAGATTGTGGAACGTATGTGGATCCGGGAGCTTAGCCCGAAAACCGCCTCCATCCTGGGGCCCCTCGTGGGCTTAGGCGCCCTCCTTTGCGTGGTCGCCCTGGGGTCCGCCGGCTGCCGCCAAGGCATCGGGGGGGCGATCGTCACCGATGACCTCAACTCCGATCCGGGCGTCTTCAACCCGCCGCCGCCACCGCCGCCCCCTCCACCTCCGCCGCCACCGCCGCCTCCGAGCTCGGGCCCGGCGAACCTCAGCGTCGACGGTGCTCCTGATTTTCAGTTCGGGGAGCGCAATCTCGGCACCCGCAAGGACCGCTTCTTCACGGTTTCAAACGCGGGCCCCGGCGACGCGACCCTGGGCACGGTCACGTCAGTGGGCCTGGGTCTCTCGGCTCCGTACTCCCTCGTGGGTGGAACCTGCGCTACTGGCGCCAAGCTCTTTGCCGGATTCAGCTGCACGCTTCAGGTGCGTTACCGGCCGACGGCGCCGGGCGCGTCGAGCGGCACGCTGACCCTGGGGTACACCGACGACAGCGGCAGCGGATCGGTCTCGCGCGGCTTCTCGGGCGCCGGCGTGAACGGCGCGTACTGCCTTTACCCGCCCTGCCAGCGCCTCGCCAAGGGCAACGGCGACGGCACTTTTCAGCAGCCGGTCGCGGTGACGGCCAACATCGCCTTTCTGACCTCGATCGCCGTGGGTGATTTCAACGAAGACGGGCGCATGGACTACATCCTGGCCTCGTCGGCGGCGAGCAACATCCTCAAGTACATCGGTAACGG
>DATJFU010000479.1:0-5056 GCA_035495495.1 Bdellovibrionota bacterium | reverse complement strand
CGCCATTTCGGATCCCTCGCTGATGAAAACCCTGCACGACCAGGGCATCTGCCTGGAGGTCTGCCCCACGAGCAACGTGCTCACCCGCTGCGCCGCGAGCTACGGCGAACATCCCCTGCCCCGCCTCGTGCGCGCGGGCGTGCCGGTCTCGATCAACACCGACGATCCGGGCGTGTTTGCCGTCACGATCGAAGACGAACTCGAGCACTGCCGCAAGGACATGGGCATGACCGAAGAAGAGATCGATCGTTGCATGCTCGTGGCCTACGGCGCCCGATTCACCCACTGACCCGTTTTCTCTCGGTTTAAATAGCTGAAGTTAAAGCGTTATTCAGCACGCCGCTGTCGGTGCGTTTTTCTGTTGCGGCTGAAACTGAAACTGGTAGAAATGGCCCACAATCTACGGCCGACCTCACTTCTCTCCCCCCATACGGTAAGGCGACCGTGGTTATAAAGGACTCGATAGTTCAAAGAACTGTCGGGTCCTTTATAGTTTCTAGGGCTCAAAGAACTTCTTCTTGCAGGCGTCAGTGCCCAAGACAATTCCATTGAGAGTGCACTCAGGGTTCCGAATGAGGCGCAGCTCCGTCAGCACCCCGAAGTGGTCGCTCACGAGGGGCGCCTCATCAAAGACGATCCGCGAACCGATGGTCTCAAACGTGTACTCGTCGCCGGGCGCAAACAGCACGTAATCGACTCGCTGATCCGGCTCAGTGAGATTTCCGTTGTGGGTCAGGTCGTTGTCCGCGCTCCAGGTCATTCCAGCGTGGGGAGCGTGTTCACGGTCTGGGTTTCCTTCAAGATACGTATCGTGAAACCCGGCTTTTTCTCGCATCCAGCGCATTTCGGGCTCTTCTCCGTCGGCGTTGGTGTCGCCGCACAGGATGATCGGCGCGAAGTTGAAGCTCCTGGGATTTTCGGTGTCTTCTGTGTGAAACAGGCGTCCGATCAGCTCTTTCACCTGGATGGCCCTCTTGGGGTTGTGCACCCCGTTCGTGAGGCGCATGCTCGCGACCGTGACGTCAACACCGTCCACCTGGTAACGCACGCTCACGTAGCCCTTGGGCTTCAGGCTTTCGAGGGCGCTCACGCCCCAGGACATGAGGGTTCCGCCGGCATCCTTGGAGTCCGGAGCCTCGTTCGGAAAGGTGTGCACGATCTTGGAATCCGGAAAGCTCTGGCCCCGCTGGTTGTTCAGGAGCAGGACCTCGTCCGTGCGATACCCATGGGCGATGGCCTTTTCGCCAGCCGTCGAAGCGGCGAGTTCGGCCGCCACCAGCAGAAACGACGGGTCGGTGTCGTGATCGTCGCCGTAGATCCCGAAGTCAGAAAATGCTGCGTGGTAACGGGTACGGACCCGGTGATCGTAGACCTCTTGCAGGCAGACCACATCCGGCTGGAGCTCTCGGACGGCCTTCATCTGCCGATCCAGGCGGTCAAAGTCCATCTCCCGGGTACCGGCAAAGACATTGAGTGTCAGCACGCGAAGGGTGCCCTCCCCGGCCATGGCGGACGAAGAGGACAAGAGAATGCCTACAAACCCTGCCAGCAACCCTGCGGGAGTTTTCATGGGTTGGCACCCTAAACCGAATTCATGACTAAATCAATCGGCTATTTTAGGCGCCCTTCAGGGCGGTAATCCAGGGCTGTCCAAAGATCAGGAATGGGGCAATACCCCACGCCAAACCCAGGTAGAGCAAAAAGCTGTAGGTACTGACCCAGAGCCGCCCCTTCCACCCACCGGCCTTGGACTTTCTCCACGCCCTGAAGACAAAGAACACGATGAGCAGCCCGATCTCCGTAAAGAGCAGCGTGTTCTTGTCCGGGCTCGCCATGACCAGCGTGAGCACCCGGGTGAGCTGCGGGCTCATGGCGGCACCGCCCATGGCTTGCACCAAGGGGTTATTGAAGATCTTGAGAAGCGCGGCCGCCGGACCCTCGAGCGCGGGATTGGCCTGGCCCATTTTCGTGGGATCAAAACTCTCGCTCAAGGGGTTGGCCGTGTTGATCGCGCCGTAGGCCTGCTGCTGCTTGCGCCGCTGCTCCATGAGGCTTCGCACGGCGGGGTCCTCGTCGGCTCCGGCAGGCGCCCCGGGCTGACCTTGCTGTTGTTGTTCAGGTGGAGGGGGCGGCGTGGTGACGTAGCTCACGCCGGCCCAGGCAGGGGTGGAATTCAAGAGTGCCAGCAGAAGAGCCCATCCGACGGGTGCCATTCCACCAGTCTGGACCTGGCCGAGGGGGCGATCAAGCTGTCGCGTGCGGGACCCGAGAACCGGGGGGCCGGGTCGCCGTCAGTTGAACCGGCTGGCCACGGGCCCCGCACACGAACCCTGGGAGGCGTAATCCATCACACGCTCCCATATTCCGCGCATCCTGCGCGGATGGCGCCGGCATCATGCCGCGCGAACTTGGTTGCGTCCTTTGCGTTTGGCTTCGTACAGGGCCGAGTCAGCGGCCCGCAGGAGACGAGGAGCGTCCAGACCCTCTTTGAAGGAAGACGCCATTCCTACGCTGAGCGTGCACTTCCACATCACTTTCGCTGAAGGAGTGCCGTCGGTCCCGACCACGGGGCCATGGAGCCTCTCGGCACCGCGGCGGATCATCTCCGCACGACCGAGAATCTCCGCGTCCGTGCCCTGGATGGCGACGGCGAACTCCTCCCCCCCGTAACGTCCGCTGAAGCACTGGGGGGATTCGTACTGCTTGAGGAGCTCCGCAATCTTCTTGAGCACCTCGTCTCCTGTAGGGTGTCCGTGGTTGTCGTTGATCGACTTGAAGTGGTCGATGTCGATCATCAAGACGCCGCAGTTCAATCCGAGTTTTCTACAAGCGTCGATCAACGCGTCCCATTTCTCGAAAAAGGCCGCTCTACGCATCAGCCCGGTGAGATCATCCACATCGGCCCGGGTTTCGAGTCGCTGGAGGACGCGAAGCACCTGGGAGTAGGTGGCCTCGAGGGCGGTTACTTCGCCGTTCAGGTGTGAGAGGAGATGGCGGATACCCTCCAGATCCTCTTCCAAGTGCTTCGTGTCCATCGCTTACGTCCTCCAGCTCCATCGAGCCCCATGCCCGGTGGATGCGTGGAGATAGAGCAGCGGCCGTGCCTGCCGTATTGGGGTGGAATTTCAGCTATTTAGGGACCCGAGGGCGGGCCCGGGACCCAGGGTGGGCGCCGACACATTCCGGGTGCGGCGACACATGCCCCCCTCAGACGGGTGTTTACGTGGAAAACGTTTGCATCCTTGGGTGCGATATCTTATAACGCATTGCGTTATTAACCCTTTTGCCCCGCCAGGCTGAAAGGAACGCCAATGCGTGAATTGAAGAAGAAGATGGAATGGTGCGTGCCCCTGTTTCTGGCGGTGGCAGGCTTGGGATCGATGGGCGCCGCGGGGAGCTGCGGCGGGCTGCAGGAGGACCGCGCCACCGAGTGGCTGGTTCTGACTTGTCGGTTTCCTGAAATCGCGGAACTGCCGCCGGAGGCTTCGCAGCTCGAGGCCCTGTTCAACGGCACCGATGGCCTGCGTCAGTACTACATCGACAACTCGTACGGACAGTACGCACCCAATTTCCATCGCGTGGAAACCTGGGTACCCCTGAACTACACGGTGGACGAGGACAAGACCTTGTCCCGCTACGAGCGCATCGAACGCTGCATCGACGCCCAAGAGGCGGCCGACCCAAATATTCACGCCGACGACTACCGCGGCGTCGTGGTCATGCGGAACAGCGCCGTCGACGGCGGCAACTCGGGCAACGTGCTCGTGGACCTCGGCGGCTACAACGTGACCTTCTTGGCTCACGAGACCGGCCACACCCTCGGATTCGGCCACTCCTGGGACTTTTCGCAGAACAAGAACTCCGACTGGTCCTCCCCCGGCGAATACTTTGACTACTGGGACATCATGAGCGCCATGGCCGTGTACGACTACACCAACGTCAACGGGTTCACGTCGGGCCCGAACATGGCCGTTTCGTACAAGATGCAGATGGGCTGGATGCAGCCTGGCCAGATGCAGAACACGACCATCGACGCCCTCACGCACGGGCCCATCGACGTGTCCATGCTCCGCTACGACGCGGCCCCGGCGGTCTATCCCCAGGCCCTCATCGTCCGCGGCTTTGCCAACAACGAGTTTCTCTCGGTCGAATTCCGCAAGCAGGCGGGCTGGGACCGCGCGTTTCCCAGCGAGGGGATGCTCGTCCACCGTGTAAAGCTCAACGGCACCCGCCCCTACGTGATCGACGGCGGCCCCATGGTGGCCGGTCAGTCGTACACGAGCCCCGAGGGCGTGAAAGTCGAAGTCTTGGATCTCAGCGACGACAACGGCAACGTGGGCCGGATCCGCGTGAGCAAAGTCGACGCCCCGAACCCGCCTCCTTCGGGCTCAGAGGGCTCGCCCTCGCTCACCGACCTGCCCCTGGGCGGCGTGTCCTTGGGTGGGACCGTCGAGCCCGTGCGCCAGGTTCTGCCTCCCGCGAAGTGGACCGGCCTGGTTGAAGGCCAGCCGGATCGGTAAGAAGTGAAGTTTGGTGTCCTCAGACGGGGTCAGTTCCAGGGCTTTCTCGCCCTGGGGCTGACCCTCGTCGCGCTTTCGGGACACCAGGCTCTTGCGGGACTCCCGGCATCGGTCGAACGGACCTTTGAGCAGTCCTTTGGGGACGACAGCGTCTACATGCCCCTCGACTGCAACATCAACACGCTCCACCTGCTCGAGCATCTCAGGGCTTCGGGCCAGAATCTGAGGACGTGGAAAGTCATCTACCTGAGCGGCGCAAGCGTCCTGCAGGGGCCCACGGCGGACGGAAGCGTCCAGATGGACGGCAGCGGTCTTGACCCCGTCAACCCACGGGGCGGACCCGTGCACTGGATCTTTCACGTCGTGGCCTACAAGGCCGGCTACGTCCTCGACATGGATTACGGCGACGTGCCGCGGATCCTGACCTGGAACGAGTGGCTGGATGGGCAGTTCGGGCCCGGCAAGGCCGACTCCATCGGGACCCGGTCGTACCGCGCGGACCTTTACGTCCGCCAGTACTCGGACCGGATCCCGAC
>DATJFU010000478.1:0-3027 GCA_035495495.1 Bdellovibrionota bacterium | reverse complement strand
GAAGCGGCCTTCCAGTTCTCCAGGCCCTTGAGCTCCACGGTCCGATGAACGAGCCGCCTGAACGGGCCGAGGAGGGCCAGAACCTCGAGGACCAGATGGCCGAGGTGCCGGTAGGAATCTCGCAGAAGGCGGCGTCTCTTTTCTTGGATCTCGACGCTCTCGCCCGGCTCAAACCGCGAGAGGTTGTCCAGCACCACGGGCTCCCTCAGCTTCAAGACCTTGAGAAGGGAGCCGAGGGCCGCGCCCGCGCCTCGGCGGACAAAGCCGGGACTGAGAACGTAGAGCGCAGCCAGAATGCCGAGTAACCCGCGAGCGATCACCCCCACAGGGCCTCCTCCCACGCTTTGCGGCCCTCGACGATCTCGACGGCCGGCTCAAAGACGCGGATGGCGCCCCAGCGCTGCGGTGGAATGAGGTCGCGCCACTTGACCCAGTCCTTGCCCGTGACGCCCACGGCGCAGCCGGCGGCGGTGGCATCCGCCATGATGTCGTTGATCACCTGCCCGTCGTAGCGCGCATGATCCCTGAAGCGCACGTGCTTTCGGACCCGCACTCCCTGCGCCTCGAGCGACTCGCGGACCGACACGCCGTCGGCCACCCCGGTGATGAGCCAGAGCGCCGGAGTCTGACGGGTTCCACCCACGCTCTCGCCGGTACCGGACCGCACCATCGGGACGAGGCGGGCGCGGACGCGACGGCTGCCCTCGACCTTTTCCCAGCCCACCGGGGCCACGGCACCTTTGGTCCAGACGGCCGCGGTCGCGCGGTCGGCGGCGCGGGGCCAATCCCTGAAAAGCGTCGACCAGGGCCGATGAGACGTGAGGGCCACGATCTCGGCGTCCCGCTTGAGCTTGTGGTGTTGAAACCCGTCGTCGAGGAGAACGACATCGGGCGGTTTGCCGCCCCTCTCGCGCACGATCCCGTCAAAGGCCGCCTGTCGGTCGGCGCCCACGCCGATCCAGACTCCCGGAACCAGATCGCGCAACAGCAAGGCCTCGTCTCCAGCGTCTTCGGCCGACACGGGCGAGCCCCCCGGCGCGAGCGTCCCGCCCGTGCGCTCCCACGACCCGCCGTAGCCGCGCGTGAGGACTCCGACGGACTTTCCGCGCGCAAGGAGCTCACGCGCGGCCGCGGCGACGAGCGGCGTCTTGCCCGCGCCGCCGACCTGAAGATTGCCCACGGAGACCACCCTGCACGGCAGGCTCCTGCTCTGGACCCATCCGCGCTCGGCGGCCGCGCGGGCCAGTGCGCTCGCGAGGGACCAGAGCTGAGAAAAGGCCCAGTACCAGGGGGCGCCCCAGGGAATCTTTCTCACGGAGAGCCCCCATGCTCGGCGACCAAGTCCAAGATCGCCTGCGCCGCCCGCGCGCTCGGCCCGCGGCCGGTCGCATCCGCCTCGCCAAGCCGCGCGCGGAGCTGGGAGGACGCGGCCGTGAGCTGGTCTCGCCGCGCGCCAGCCCGGAGCAGCTGGGCGGTTTCGGCCGCCACGTTCTCGGGGGTCGCCGCGCCCATGAGGACCTCTTTGAAGAAGTACACGTCACCCGCGCGCCAGCCGCCGATGAGATTGACGAGGCCGACGGGGCCCCGGTAGCGCACGAGGTGCCTGAACAGAAAACCGGTGAGCGCCGCGGGCTTGTAGACCACGACGTGCGGACATCCCAGCAGGCCCGCCTCGAGCGTCGACGTGCCCGACTTGACGATGCCCGCGTCGGCCGCGCGGAGAATCTCCCACGCCTGGCCGTCGACGATCCGTGGCCGGAGCGGTGACCCGGAGTGCGAGAGCTTCCAGGCCTCGAGCCGCGCCTGCCAAGGCGCCGCGTCCACCGTGGCCGGAAGCGGGATCGGCGCCTCGACCTCGTTTAGGCCGGCTTGCCGTGAAGCCAGATCGGCGCCGTCGAGAAAAAGCTCAAAGTGGCGCGCGAGTTCCCCGGGCCGGCTGCCGGGCAGAAGCGCAAGGACATGGGCGTCGGGCGCCATCCCCATCTTCTCTCGCGCCTCGGCCTTGGACAGCGAGAGCGGGAGCTCGTCGAGAAGGGGGTTACCCACGTAACGCACGGACAGGCCGCCCTCACGGTAGAAGGGCTCCTCAAAAGGAAGGATGCAAAGAACCATCCTGAAGTACCGGCGCAAGAACTTGAGCCGCGACCGGCGCCAGACCCAGATCTTGGGTGGAATGTAATACACGGCGGGGATCCCGGACCGAAAGAGCCGCCGCGCGAGCTTGAAGTGAAACTCGGGATAATCGATGACGACGGCGAGCTCGGGGCGCTCGGTCTCGGCCGCGGTCTGTACGCGCTTGAGGCCGCGAAGAATCCGCGGAAGCCGCGCCAAGACCTCGGTAAACCCCATGGCCAGGAGATCGCGAGCGTCCACGACGGTCCTGAGTCCCTCGGCCTGCAGGCGCGGCCCGCCGACTCCGAATGCTTCGACCTGAGTCCCCGGCGGCGCCAGTCTCCGGAGCTCCCGAAGCAGGCAGGCGCCGTGGGTGTCAGAAGACGTCTCTGCCGCCGAGATAAGGATTTTCATGGCGGCTTTCGGTGAGGTTAGCGGACGACGCCGCCTTCGCTCTTGCGGATGAACTCCAGAAACTGCTTCACCTCACCGAGCTCGCCGTACTGGCTTTCGATCTCCAGCAGGCACTGCTCCTTGTTGACGTCCTGGCGCATCCAGAGCTTCACGGCCTCGTTCACCTTCTGGATGGTGTCGACCGGAAACCCGCGACGCTTGAGGCCCACGATGTTCGCTCCCCGCACGTTGCAGGGCCGCGATCCAAACGCCATGGTGAACGGCGGAACCGATTTTTCGATGCCCGACTGGCCACCGATGTAGGTATATGCGCCCACGCGGCAGAACTGCGAGACGCCCGTCTGTCCGCAAAGGATCGCGTGATCATCCACGGTCACGTGGCCCGCGAGGCCCACGTTGTTCGACAACACCGTCTGGTTGCCCACCACGCAGTCATGTCCGAGGTGGCAGTAGGCCATGATGAGGTTTTCGTTGCCGACCCGGGTGAGACCGCCGCCCTGG
>DATJFU010000477.1:0-3182 GCA_035495495.1 Bdellovibrionota bacterium | reverse complement strand
GCTGAACGGGCATATCCGCTGGATTCCACTTGGAAAAAAGCGCCGATTGGGCCGGCGGTCCGAGGGCCGCCAGGGCCAGCGCGTGGGCCGCGGTGATCGCGAGGGCCGCCGGCGCGAGCCAGGCCGGCCGGCGGGGCAGCGCGAGAAATCCCATGGCGGCCCAGGCCGGCAAGAACGGAAACGAGTACCAGGGCCCGGTGAACTGCGGACCCCGGACGATGATCCAATACAGAAACGTCGTCACGACAAAGACCGTGAGCACCCGGGCGCGGGGTTCGGTCTCCTTCCACCGCTTCAAGACGCGCCAGACGCCGTCGAGCGCGAGGAGAAAGAGCGGCAGGCCCACGCCGCGGAGGCCGTTCCAGAGCACAAATCTCCAGGCGTAGCGGCCGGTGAAGAGAATCCCCCAGTCGTTTCCACCCATGTGGCGCGAGAGCGAGACCGAGTCCTCAAAGAAGGGGTTGGGGATGTGCTTTGCGTGCAGATAGTAGAGCCAGGCCGCGAACGGGAGGCAGGTGAGACTCCCGCGGACCGCCCAGGCGCCCAGCTCGCGCGGGCGCAGCCGGGACGGGTGGGCCATGACCTCGCCCAGTCCCAGGCCGAGAAGGGCAAAGGCCGCGGTCGCCTTGGCGGTCACCGCGAGCGTGAAGAGCGCGAGGCCCCAGCCGCGCCGGTCCCTGCACCACAAGGCGAGGCCCCACACGAGCGCCGCGAGCATCAAGTGATCGGGGATGTAACGGGTGGAATGGATGGCCAGCGCGGGGAGGAGCGCCAGCGACGCCAGCTGCAGGGGGCCCAAGGGCGTCCAGACGGAGATCCAAGACGCCAGGCCGGCCAGCGTCGTCAGGGTGAGGAGCCAGGGGAGGAGCGAATGATAAGACAACGTGAAGCCAAGATTCCGTAACAAGACTCCCAGATAATGAAAGAGCGGCGGTTCCTCTGCCCACTGGCGAAAGAAGGCGGGCTTAGCCTCCGGGGTCCAGACGCAGGGGATGTGGGAGGCCGCCACGCCGCCTTGCCGCGCGTAGGCCTCGGTCATCCAGGTGGCCGTCGCCGTCTTGTCGTTGGTGTAGGGCGTCTGCGCCAGGAGCAAGAGCAGTGCTGGCGCGGCGAGAGCGGCGGCGTGAGTCAGCCGGGGACGCGCCCCGCGTATCCGGGAGAGCAGGGACATGGCGCAGATTATGCCATGGGTTTTGGAACTGGGTGGGTTGACTTGCCGGCTTTTGGGCCCATTTTGACCAGAGGAGGGAGCCGTGCCGTTCACCGAGAAGGAAATTAAGAAGCAGCTCTTGGACCGGGGCATCCATGACGGCCGCGTCCTGGCCGTCATGCAGGAGCTGCCCCGGGAGGAGTTCGCGCCCCCCGAGCTCGCCCATTTCGCCTATCGTGACGGCGTGCTTCCCATCGGCGACGGCCAAACGCTGTCGCAGCCGTTCATCGTGGCGTTCATGTCGCAGGAGGCCGGCATTCTCCCCACGGATCGCGTGCTCGAGATCGGTACGGGGAGCGGTTACCAAACCGCGGTCCTGGCCAAGCTCGCCGCCGAGGTCGTCTCGGTCGAAGTGCGCGCTTCGATGAGCTTCAAGGCATCACGGGTCCTCAGATCGATGGGCCTGACCAACGCCCATCTCCTGGTCGGAGACGGATACGCGGGGTGGTCCAAGGGGGGGCCTTACGACGTGATCATCGTGACGGCGGCCGCGCCCAGCATCCCGCCCGCGCTTTTGGACCAGCTGGCCTATGGGGGCCGCATGATCCTGCCTTTGGGCACCGATAAGCAGACGCTCTGGCGAGTCACCCGTAAAGGACAGGTCTACGAGCAAGAGGCCCTTCTCCCCGTGAAGTTCGTGCCCCTGGTGCCCGGTGAGTCGATCGTGCCTACTCCCGATCCCACTCCCTAGCCTGGCGGGAGTCGGAACCGAAGATCTCGTGGATCGCGAGCTTTCCGCAATCCACGATCTGGTCCTTGGCGGCCTTCCAGTCGTGGGTGATGTACCGGGCGGGGCCCGTCACGCCGAATGGAAACGCGCTGATGATGTTTCCGCGGCCGTACTCGAGCATCCAGCTGCCGGGCGTGGTGCTGTACCCCTTGCCCTGGCTCTTCTCGAGGTGGGCGTAGGTGCCCGGCGGATAAACCTGGGGCTGAAGGTCGCCCTCGGAGAACGTGCGCATCTCGCCCGCCAGCATGAAGTCAAAGAACTCGGCCATCGGGTAGCGGCCCGAGAATCCGTTGATCGCGAGGGGCGATCCAAAGAAGATCACGTACTCCTTGGTCGAGCAGTGCATAAGGGTCAGCTGACCCAATGCCGTGCCGGCGTCGTTGAAGATCCAGTGGCGGGCCGTCGAGATGTGGTCGCCGTAACGGCTCGAGAGCTCGTGCTGGACCAGATCAAAGGCTTGTTCGATCGGGAGGCCGGCGCCCTTGCGGGCGATCTCGGCGAGATCCGCCGGGTCAAAGACATAGTCTTTTTTTCGAGCGGCGTCGTTGTCGACCATCTTCTCGAGCTTCTTGCTGAGATGGTTGACCGAGTCCTCGTCGGGCAGGTCGTTGGATGCCCGGACGGGCGCGGCAAAGAGCAAAGCGGCAGCGATGAACGCAAAAGTAGAACGCATGGATCCCCCCATTGAATGCTGGGAGTGTATCGCTGACCGTTCAAAGGGCCATCAATTTTTGCGGAGGTAAGCGTTGCTGTTGAAAGTGGCGTTGTACCCGAACATGTCGGTGTACTTGGTGTCCACGGAGTACGCCCGGCCGGGGCCCTCCATGAAACGCTTGAACTGGCGGTACTTGCCGCGCCACCAGGTGACGTCCTCTACGACGAGGTAGTCGCCGGGCTTGAGGAGGCGGTCCAGAAAACCCAGGACCTTCTCGACGTTGACGTGGGCGTCCTCGATCACGAGCCACGGCCGGGGCAGGGCCAGGAGCTTTTCGGCGTCGAGGGTCTGCGGGTCGTTACAGTCGGCGTAGCTGAACGTCACGAGCTCGTGCTGGGCCTGGACGAGCTCGGGCTTGTAGTCAAACGAGTAGACCTGGGAGTCGATGCCCATGGCCTGGAGCTGGTCGGCCATCCAAAGGGCGCTGCCGCCCCTGAACGAGCCGATTTCGATCACCGTCTTGGGTTTGAGCTCCCAAAGCAGGAGCGGGTAGAGGGTGATCTCAAAGGGATCCTTGATGTTGTGGA
>DATJFU010000476.1:0-4991 GCA_035495495.1 Bdellovibrionota bacterium | reverse complement strand
CTGGAATGCGTCGGCCTGATTCGAACCAAGCACCCGGCCTGGATCCACGCCTGCCGCTCCAGCTGCCGTTCCCATGTTGTCGAGACCGCGCATAAACATGCCACGAAGATCGGGAACATTAAAGGTCGCGGGGTCAGAGTCCCCGGCATTGCCCCAAATCTCACCGATCACGCCATAAAGCACGGGGTAGTTCGCAGCGTTGTATGCTCCACCGTCGCACAACAGGTATCCGGTTGGCACTTGAGAGCCCGGACCCGCGAACGGAAGGATCGTCCCCGCAGGCACGTCCGCACCGCCTCCGGCAGTGAGGCTCTGCCAGTCGGAGGCCCCGCGGCCACGGAACGCGTCAGCGCTGGCGTCGTATACGATCAAGCCCTGCTCGGTCGGCGCCGAAGCCGTAGTCACAACGGTGGGAGCGATGAAGTCAAAGCCCAACTCATGGCTGACCGCCACCGCGCCCATCAGCAGAGTCGCCGCACCCGCACTCGCAACAGCCGTTACCGCCACCAAGGTACGCTTCTTCATTTTCGATCCGTCCTCTCGTTCTCTCAGCAAAAGGCAATACTTATTCCAGCGACCTAGCCCTCGGTCGCAAATCAGCATTCTCTTCAGTTCAGGATTTCCCCCTCCTGACCGCTCCATCCGAAAATAACAGAGCGGATACGAAATTCAGATAAATGACTAGAGCTCCTGCCTTTGCTTTGTCAATGTGGAAATTCATTAAAAAGCGATGGGAGCTCAACGCTGAACCCGCGCACTGTGTCGGCTCGGCGTCGACTTTCAGACAAATCGTTGGAGAGGGATGGTGAGATGGAGTCCTAGGGAGAAAAGAACCCTGTGCCTCTTCGATCCAAGGCCGTTGTCCGAGCCGCATTTGAGGTCCCTGTCTTTGTCGGGAACCCTAAAACTCCATCCCCAGTCGAAGGCCGGCGCCACCAGGCCCAACCCACGGCTGCACACTCACCCCGCCCCGCTCCTGCCTGAGCTTACGCGCTTTCTCAATGCCCTCATTCACTGCAAGGGGATGGGCCCAGACATCCACGATTTCCCAGATCTTGAGGATGCCAAAGAGAACGGGACCGGTGACCACGGCAAGGCTGACCCTCTCCGTAACCAGGCACGTATCGCCCGCACAGGACAAATCGGTTGAACGGGATGAAAGACCATAGAGAAAGAGACCCACCCCCGCGAGCTCTCCGACAGTGAAAACACTGCCGTGGTGGTCGTAGATGCCAGCGATGGCATGACCTGTGCCAAAGCCGACCACCGTTCCCGTGATCCCGGCAATCACTCTCCGATTGGTAGAAATGGGCGACGAATCGGCCTGCGCGGTCTCGTCCACCGGGGCCGGAAAGGGGTCCGGTGCCGCATAGTTCTCTTCCGCGTGCACGGCTCGGCTCAACGAGAAGAGAAGAAGAAGAGCGAGGGCGGCTCGCACTATTTACCGGCGGCCACCGACGCGGGCGCCCGCGAGGGGATGTGATAGAGCACGTTCTGCGGCCAAGTCTCTTGGTAGAACTGGGCCTCGAGAAAAGTGCCCACTTTCATCCGCAGGGAGTTGGTCCAGAGCACCTCACCTGTATGCCCATCGACTAGGGCGGCGTAGCTGTCGAGGTGCGAAGCGTCCCACTGAGCGTAGGTGATGATGCCCGCGGTCAGGACCGTGGTCAGAAGCCCCGTCGCGACACCTTGGGCCACCTGCTTGCCCGTGGGGACCATCGTCCCCATGCCATAGACAAAGAGAACGGCGTCCGCCCCCGCCTTGGTCGCCAAGTTCTGGATGGCGGCTCTAGCCGCACCTGAGCAGCAGATGTTTGAAGGAATCTTGGCATTCTTGGCGGCCATGCTAAAGGTGCCGGTCATGGCGGCGAGCATCCCGGGGCGCTCGGATTCGACCGATGCGGGGCTCCGACCGTCCACAAAGAGGGGCGGGTTGTGTTCGGTGATCTCGCCGTCCTCAGCCGGCGCGGATTTGAGCGGCTTGCTCGCGTCAGCGAACCCCGCAACGAAGGGTGCGGTGGCCGAGACGACCTGGTAGCCCTTCTCCTTCATGTACGCCTGCGTCCCGGCGAGGAGGCCATCCTCGGCCGTGCGCGAATCCTTGATGGACCAGTACTTGCCCTTGCTGTCATGCATCACCCCGAGGTCAGCCACCACGGCGATCTTTTGAATGCGTTGGAGGGTTGTCTCCAGGTGGTCTGCGGTGCGGACAAAGTCCTTGGTGGGGCCGCTCGAGCAAGCACTAAGAGTGAATCCGAGAAGGCACAACAAAGCCGTTCGCAGAATGGTCATGTCACATGATCGGATTTTGTCATCCGGGACTTTACGACGCAGGGGGGCACCGCATTGACGGGCACCGGCGATCAGATCTTGAGCGGCGCCGAGAGAGTCAGAATGAACGAGCTCGAGTCCGGCGTCTGCCCGCTCGGAATGGCCGAGTGCGTGTGAGCCAGGTCGTCGTAGGCGTTCACGTAGTTATCGAATACGTAGTCCACATTGATCGCAAGCCAGTGCAGAAACCGGTACTGCAGGCCGAATCTAAATTCGGTTCCGCTCACTCCCGTGCGGACCTCCTGGTTCTTGAGGTCCGCCAGAAAGTTGAACTGAGCGCGCGGGATCACAGGAATCTCCGGCAGGTTGAGCTCAGCAAACACCCCTAGGCTCGTTGCCGCGTATGAATTGGTGGGGGGCGTCCCTTGCGGATCGGTGAGTAGGGCCGCGTGCCCCGCCACTCCGAAAATTCCGGGCCCCGCGGTCATCCCCACCCGAATATCAAAGGTGAGGCCATCCAAGTGGGAGGTGAAAGGCGGACTCAGCGAGTTGTCCTTGAATCGCAGGTTCTCGTAGCCCACGCCCGGCTCGATCAGCCAGTCAGCACGGGCGGCGGAAGGAAGCAGACCCAAAGCAATGAAGGCCACGGAGATCAGAATTTTGGATTTCATGCGATCATTTCTCCCACAAGGTGATTTTGCCATTATGACGGAACCCAGCCGAACCCAAAAGAAGTCTTTGCAAGCCGTCCAAATCACTCTGGCCCTTCTTGCCGGGTCGGCGGTCCCGCTGGGCCTGTACTAGTTCCACCCGTTGGACAGGAATGCGGTTTTCAAAATATCCTGGATGGATGAACCCCATCTTGTCCGCCGTCCTACAGCACTGTGATCCCGAGCTCTTTGCCGGAGGGATCTTCGGCGGGCTCCTGGTCGAGATGGCCCGCCTGGGTTCGCGTCTCACCACGGGCCGTGCGCCCGAAAACATGGGCAGCCACGCCGTCGGTTCGGTGATGGTCGTGGCAGTGGGTGGGGCCTTTGCCTCCCTCTACAAGGGACAGGTGACCTCCTTCTTGGCGGCCGTGCAGCTTGGCGCCGCGGCACCCGCCATCATCGGCGCCTGGGCCACCGGAAAGCAGCTTTCGGCGGAGGCGGCGGCGGTAGTGCCCCAGCCCGAGAAGCCCAAGCCGCCGACTCAGCCGTCACCGACGCGGGGTCTCCGCGCGGCCCCAGAGGACCGCAACGGCATGGCTCCCAGGCCCTTCCGCACCGGCAATGGCGCCACACCTTCGGGGCCCCACCCCACACCCATCTCCGATGGCCTCAGGCACCTCTCCCATCTGCGCTCTCGCGTTGCAAAGAGCCTGAGCTGGTAAACCGCCCTAACCCATTGCTAACGCAGGACTCACAGTCCCTTCCTTGCCGACACGGTTCCGGCTCGATACTCTTTGCCCGGGGGGAAGAAATCCATGGACGGTGCATCTCTTCGTGTCTGGGCGGCAGGGGCCTGTCTTGTGGCGGCATGTCCCGCCTGGGCATCGGCACCCGGCACCTTCAGGGTGCTGAGCATGAACTTTAACTCCGAGGTGGTGGGCTTTGACGACCGCCAGGAGACCATGCGCAACCTGCGCTTTGCGGCCATCGTGCGCTACCTGGCAGAAGAAGCCCCCGACCTCGTGATGTTTCAAGAAGGGTGGAACTACCGGGGCCAAGCCTCGTTCGCGGGAGCCTTGGCCGAAGCCGCGGGCTACGATTCGTTCTACCGCCTGCAGGAAGGATTTCCTGGCCTGCTCTACGACAGCAACATCATTCTCGCCCGCAAAGAACTGCACCTCCGCAACGCCGATGTGACGGACCTTCCGCACAGCGCACCCCACTTGGGAGACGGGATCCACTGGATAGTTCCACTGGGCGCGGTGACCCGCGCGGTCGAAGCCGAGCTCACTTTACCGGGCGGTTATCCACTTCTTGTGGCGACGACCCACCTCTTGGGATCGGGTGACGCCAAGAAGGCCGACCAGCTCGTGGGATTGGATGGGTATCTCCGAAAGCGCGCGGCGAAGGATCACCTCGCCTGGGCCGACACCGACGCACTGGTGGGAGGCGACATGAATTCCACTCCCGGGTCCCAAGCCATCACCCATTTTGGAGCGGTCGGATACGCCGACGCCTGGGCCGTGGCCCACCCCGACCACGTCGCGGATGAGATCGGCGTCACCATGGGGAGCGACCCCTATGCGCCCGAGTTCAACCCGTTCTCCCTCGGCGCGGGCCAGCTGCCTGCGCAAAAAACTCCTGCGCCTCAGGCACGCATCGACTACCAGTTTGTCCGGGGCCCGCACCTTTGGCCCGTGGCTTCGACCGTCGTCTTTACCCGCCCCTACGGCGGACTGTGGATGAGCGACCACTACGGAACCCTGACCACGTACGCCGTGGGTGCGGGGCCCGCGCCGGGCACCATTGGCAACCCGTTCACGGATCATGATGCGGATCCGGCCGGCCCGGGCGTGGCGCTCACCGTGACCGACGACACCTTTTCTGCCTGCGACGAGACGGTGGACTGCGACCTCACCGGAGCCGAGATCCGGGTGGATAGCCCCAGGGGCCTGAGCGTGGTCAACTCGAGCGGGGACACGGCATCGGCCCGCATCACGGGTCCGGGGCGCGTCTACCCGTCCGACCATACCCAGCTCAAGGGGGGCCAGGCCTCAGCCTTCGCCTTTG
>DATJFU010000475.1:0-5493 GCA_035495495.1 Bdellovibrionota bacterium | reverse complement strand
CCCTTGCCGAAACGCTTGTGCTTGCCCTGCATGGTCATGGTGCGCACGGTGCGGACCTTGACGCTGAACAGGCGCTGAACCGCGTCCCGAATCTCAGCCTTGTTGGCGGCCGGAGCCACCTCAAAGGCGTAGGTATGGGCGGTCTCAGCGGCAGCGGTGCTCTTCTCGCTGATCACGGGTCTTTTGATGACGTCGTATACGGATTTCATCGCGTCCTCACTTCGCCAGCCGCTTGTCGACGGCTTCGACGGCCCGCTTGGAGAACAACACCCACTCGTGCCGGATCAGGTCATAGACGTTGATGCCGGTGGTGCGGAGAACCCGCACTTCCTTGAGGTTGCGCCCCGAAAGCTCGAGGTTCTTGTTGGTGTCGTCCACCAGAAGAACCTTGGCCACTTTGAACTTGTTCTTGAGGGTATCCGCCAGGGCCTTGGTCTTGATGTCCTTGAGGTCGAAGTTGTCGACCACCAGCAGGCGAGCGGCCTTCACCCGGTCGGTCAGGGCCGAACGGAGGGCACCCTGCACCATCTTGCGATTGGTGTGCTGGGTGTAGTCCCGCGGACGGGGTCCGAAGGCCCGACCACCGCCCGGCTGGAGCGGCGAACGGGACGAACCCTGACGGGCGTTACCCGTACCCTTTTGCTTGAAGGGCTTCTTACCGCCGCCGCGAACTTCGGCTTTGGTCTTGGTCTTGTGGGTGCCCTGACGACGGGTCGCCAGCTGGGCCTTGATCACCTGGTGCACCAGGGGAACGTTCACCTCGGCGCCGAAAACGGCGTCGCTGAGGCTCACTGAGCCCACTTTCTTATTCTCGAGATTTACCACGTCCAACGTTGGCATCGCTCAGTTCCTCACGCGCTCTTCGCGGCCTTTTTCTTGCCCAGGCTCTTGATGGCGCGGCGAACGGTCACGATCCCGCTGCGGGGACCGGGCACGCTGCCCATCACGAGCAGAACCTGCTTCTCGGCGTCGACACCGACGACCTTCAGGTTCTGGGTGGTCACGCGCTCGTTGCCCATCTGGCCAGCCATGCGCTTGCCTTTCGGAACGTGACCGATCTGACGGTTCATACCCACGGCGCCAGGCATCCGGTGGTTCAACGAACAACCGTGCGAGGCGTAGTTACCAGCGAAGTGGTAACGCTTCATGACGCCCTGGAAACCCTTACCTTTGCTGTAAGCGGTGACGTCGATGAGCTCACCCGGGGTGAACATCGAAGCGTCGAGGACTTTGCCCACATCGAGGCCGTCCATCTTCGCGCCTTCGGGGAGGCGGATCTCTTGGTAGTGGTGGAAGCCCGTGGCGTTCGCCTTTTTGGCGTGGCCGGCCTCACACTTGCCCACTTTCTTCGCCGATTTCTCGGAGAAGCCCACCTGAACGGCTTGATAGCCGTTCTTCTCTTTGGTCTTCACTTGCGTGATCACGTTCGGACGCAGGTCGATCACGGTGACGGGAATCATGCTCCCGTCTTCCGCGTACACGTGCGACATCCCGGCCTTCACGCCCAGGAGACCGCCACGGCCCGCTTCCAGTTTCACGGCTTCGCGCTGTTCCATTTGCTGCGACTCCACCTACTCAATGTCCACCGTCAGCTGCCCCGAGGCCTATCCCCGCGGCGTCCCGTATGGACGAACCAAACTTTCTTTCTCTCGGTACGCAGGGCTCTGACTTTCCACCCGGGGTCCGTTTCTTTACGGAGGGGGGGAAGTATCAGGCGCCCAAGGGAATCAAGTCCTTACGACTTGATCTCCACGTCCACGCCGGCCGACAGATCCAACTTCATCAACGAGTCGATGGTCTGCTGAGTCGGCTCCACGATGTCCAAAAGCCGCTTATGCGTGCGGATTTCGAACTGCTCGCGGGACTTCTTATCTATGTGAGGGGACCGGAGAACGCAATACTTGTTGATCACCGTGGGAAGCGGAATCGGGCCCCTTACGACGGCACCCGTGCGCTTCGCGGTGTTCACGATCTCCCACACCGACTTGTCCAACACTCGATTGTCAAAGGCCCGGAGTTTGATCCGGATCCGATGTTCTTGTACGGCCATTTGCATCTCCTTCAAGAATTCCAGGAAGTTCCCTTGTGCGTGGATGCACACGCCAAGCAATCTTTCCCGGAGCTTCCGGTTTTTCTAATGAAGCGCAGCTTATACATGGAACCCAGACCCCTGGCAACGGCCATAAGTGGCCGCTGATCCTAGAGTTTGGGATGGCCGAAGTGGACCCGGTCCTGGAGCTCGTTGCGGTCTTCCGGACGGGCCGGAAACCGCTCCCGGAGCTTCTGGCCCACGGCGGCCAGGGCGCCCTCGAGACCCTGGACGGGGTCGCCGGCCTGGATGCCACGGACGACGGCGCTCACCTGCTCGTCCCAAAAGCCCTTCGGGACGGCCCCATGGATCCCACGATCTGCAATGATTTCAACCCGTTGCTCTAGAAGGGAGAGGTAGATGAGAAGCCCTGTCCGATCCCGGGTCTCGGTCATCCCCAGGGCCATGAACCCCCGGAAGGCCGATTCGTGGACCCGGGCAGCCAGGATCCGGCGTGGAATCAGGTGCCGCTTGAGCCAGCCCCAATAGGGGACGAGGGCACCGACCAGGGCCGCCACGAGCGGAAGGAGGAGGGCCTCCTGCCAGGGGGGCGTCCAATGGCCCCGCTCGGCTCGGATCAGAAGGGCCAGGGCCGCCGCCCCCCAGCCGAAGGCGGCCGTGAGGGCGTGGAGTCCGACGTATTCGGAGCTCGAGGGTACGACCAGAACCACCACCTCGCCCGAGGTCCCCTCCTCGGCCCGGCGGATCGCGGTCTCGACTCCCTTGATGCGTTTGTGACTGAAAATTCGGTGTTTCATCGACTCACCAGCTCGACGACGAGCCGCCGCCCCCAAAACTTCCACCGCCGCCGCTGAAGCCCCCGCCGGATCTTCCGCCAAAGCCCCCGCCGCCAAAACCTCCACCACCCCAACCTCCGCGACCCCCACCCCAGCCGCCCCAGAAGAGACGCCGACGGATGCGGATAATGAAGATCCAGATCCAAAAGAGGACAAAAAGAGCGATCCAGTGGCGCTGCACGTCGCCCCGATCGTCTTGAAGGGGTTGAACGGTCTGGCCGTCCCAGGGGGCCTTGTGCTGGGCGGCGATCCGCTGGAGCCCCACGACGATTCCGTCGCCAAAGCGGCCCTCGCGAAAGTACGGGGCGAGCGTGCCGTCGAGCACGCGGCGGCTGAAGGCGTCGGTGATGTCACCCTCCAGTCCGTAGCCCACCTCGAGGCGCATCTTTCGCTCGTTCGGAGCGATCAGAAGCAAGAACCCGTCGTCCTTGCCCTTGTGCCCGAGCTTCCACCCTTCGACGACCGCAAGGCCGTAGGTCTCGGGTCCGTATCCCTGCAGGGAGGAGGTGATCAGCACGGCCCCCTGGGCCTTGCCCGCCTCGTCCATGACCTGGAGGCCGTGCTCGATGCGATCCTTGTCCGCCTGCGTGAGGAGTCCCGCCTGGTCCACCACCCGGCCCGTGAGCTCGGGGACGGGGATGTTGTATTTGGCCAGGGCGGCGGTGGAAATCAGGCCGGCGAGAATCAGGCCTGAAACGCGGGCAAACATCTCTGCTCTCCCGGACGCGCGAGGCGCGTCCTCAGATCCTAGAACTGAACCTTGGGCGCCTGCTGCGCGGCCGCGTCGGCCTGGAAGACCTCGCGCACCTTCATGTGCAGCAGGTACTGGGCGGTCAGGTTCGTCGGAAAGTAGCGTACCTTCTTGTTGTACTCGTTGACCGCGTCGATGTAGCGGTTTCGCGCTACGGTGATGCGGTTCTCGGTGCCCTCGAGCTGGGACTGCAGATCCCTGAAGTTCTCGTTGGCCTTGAGGTCCGGATACTTCTCGACCACCACCATCAGGCGGGAGAGGGCCGAGCTTAGTTCGCCCTGCGCCTTCTGGAACCGGGCAAAAGCCTGGGAGTCGGTCAGGCCCGAAACGTCGATCTTGCTCTGGGTCGCCTCGGCCCGTGCCTTGACGACGGCCTCGAGGGTCTCGGACTCGTGCTTGGCGTAGCCTTTGACCACGTTCACCAGGTTCGGCACCAGGTCCGAGCGGCGCTGGTATTGGTTCTGCACCTCGGCCCAGGACGCTTTGACGTCCTCGTCGAGGCCCTGGATGGCGTTGTAACCGCAGCCTCCCAGGAAGGAGCTGGCAGTGAGCAGGCACAGGATACCGGCGAGTTTCTGGTTCATGAAAATCTCCTCGGGGTCACCATACAACAAAGCCCGGGGACGCGAATCCCCGGGCTTTGTTGGTTTAAACGGTTTCAGGTCTTATTCGACGATTTCGGCGACGACGCCGGCACCCACGGTACGGCCACCTTCGCGGATCGCGAAGCGCAGCTCTTTTTCCATGGCGATGGGCGTGATCAGTTCCACGTCCATCTGAATGTTATCGCCCGGCATCACCATCTCCACGTTCGCGGGCAACGTCACCACACCCGTCACGTCCGTCGTGCGGAAGTAGAACTGGGGACGATAGCCTTTGAAGAACGGAGTGTGGCGGCCACCCTCTTCTTTCTTGAGGATGTAAGCCGAACCCTTGAACTTCTTGTGGGGCGTGATCGATCCCGGCTTCGCCAGAACCTGGCCACGTTCCACTTCTTCTTTCTTGGTACCCCGGAGCAGCGCGCCCACGTTGTCGCCCGCCTCACCGTAGTCCAGAAGCTTGCGGAACATCTCGATGCCCGTCACGACGGTCTTCGTCGTGGGGCGGATGCCGATGATCTCGACTTCCTCGCCCACTTTGATCTGACCGCGCTCGATCCGGCCCGTCACGACCGTGCCGCGACCCGAGATCGAGAACACGTCCTCGATCGGCATCAAGAACGGCTTGTCCTTGTCGCGCATCGGCTGCGGGATGTAGGCGTCCACCTGCTCCATGAGCTTCAGGATCGCTTTTTCGCCCAAGTCGCCCTGGTCGCCTTCGAGCGCCTTCAGCGCCGAACCGCGGATGATCGGGATCTTGTCGCCGGGGAACTTGTAGCTCGTGAGCAATTCGCGAACTTCCATCTCGACCAGGTCGAGCAGCTCGGGATCGTCCACCATGTCGCACTTGTTCAGAAACACCACGATCGCCGGAACGCCGACCTGGCGGGCGAGCAGGATGTGCTCACGCGTCTGAGGCATCGGACCGTCGGCGGCCGAAACCACCAGGATCGCGCCGTCCATCTGCGCCGCGCCCGTGATCATGTTCTTCACGTAGTCGGCGTGGCCGGGGCAGTCCACGTGCGCGTAGTGACGTTTCGCCGTCTCATACTCCACGTGTGACGTGTTGATCGTGATCCCCCGCTCCTTCTCTTCAGGAGCGTTGTCGATCTGGTCGTACGCCTTCGCCGTCGCACCACCCGTTTTCGCCAACACAATCGTGATCGCCGCCGTCAGCGACGTCTTGCCGTGGTCAACGTGACCGATCGTCCCAATGTTGCAGTGCGGTTTCGAGCGGTTAAACTTCTCTTTAGACAT
>DATJFU010000474.1:0-8025 GCA_035495495.1 Bdellovibrionota bacterium | reverse complement strand
CCGGCGCCGATCGTGGATTTTGGCCACATCAAATGGGAGGCCGCGCGCTGCACGGCCCACGGCGACAGCTTGGGCAACGAGTCCGTGGATGGCCGTTTGGCCTGGGCCATTGCCTGCAACGTCGCTCGTCGCGAGCAGGCTCGCAAAGACAAGAACCTCGAAGAGATGGTGCGCACCGAGGGCTACAGCAGCGTTTACCAGTACGTGGAGGGCAGCAATCGCACGATGGCTCGCAAACTTTATCCCACCTACGGCGCGATCGACGCCGATGGCCAGGTGGTGAACCCCGAGCATTGGCAGGCGCCGGTCTCGGTGGGTGCTCCGTGCGCGTTTCCCAAGCCGTACTACGATCTCGTGGGTTTCTGCACGGGCGGGTGCTTGGCCGCGTACCAAATGGTCGCGTTTCCTGAAGGCGAAATGACCTTTCCCGACGCGCTCTCTCGCCAGCAGGACCACATCATGACGCTGACGCCCGATTCCAACATGGAGACCCTTTCGTACAAGTCGACTCCGGTCCAAGGGTACGTGAGCAGCATCGGCCGATCCGAGAACCCGATGATCAAGATCGAAACCGCGGGAGGCGATCACATGACCGCGGGATCCATCGTGGTGACCACCAACCACCCCATGCTCCTGGCGGACGGGCGGATGGTGCAGGCATCCACCCTCCATGAGGGCGACCTGCTGCTCGACATGTACGCACAGCCCGAGGCGATCACGTCGCTCTCCAGCTTTTCTGAGAAGGGCAAGGTCTACAACGTTTTCATCGATTCAAAGGATCTCAAAGAGAACGTGATCGTCGCCGGTGGTCTCCTCAATGGTTCGGCCTTCTTTCAAAACGAAGGCCAGAAGTACCTCAACCGCGCCGTGCTGCGCCTGAGCCTGCCTGACGGGCTCATCAACGAATAGGAGTGGTCCATGTCTAGGATTCAGAGTTCAAAAACCAAACGATGGGTGGCGGCGGCCTGGGTGCTCTCGCTCACCGCATGCCAGGCTCCCTCGGGGCCGCAAGGTCGGATGGCCGCGGTCGAAAGCGAGTCGGCTGCCAGTCACGTTCTTCGGCCCGGCGACGTGTACTTCTCGCTCGAGTCGCGGGAGCTGATGTGTGACAAGGAGTCGCGCTTGGCCAAGATCCCGGAGGCCGCTCGGCCGCTCTACTGCATGCGCAAGAGCTGCGAGTCGATTCCGGGCGCGCGGTTTGACGAGGACGCGATGGAGTGCGCCTGCCCCAACGGTGGCGTGCTCAAGACGTCCGGCCGCCAGGCCGTGTGCCAGACGGGTCACGTGAACACCGATGGCCGTACGATCAGCGTGGGTCACCTGACGGCGCAGGCCATGGGCGACGGGCCCGTGCTTTCGCAAAAGCTGGGCTGGGCGCCCGGTCACCGCGTGGGTGCGCGCATCGGCAACCTGCCGGGTGCCGGTTTCGTGTCATCCGACTCGGACACGCGTTTTGGTCTGCTCGTTTCGGGCTGGAGCGGAGGCCACGTCGCGGACGTGCGTGATTACCGGGAGCTCAAGGTGGAGGCGGGCATTGTCTCCACCGATCCCCGCAAAGAATGGCTCATGCCCCTCGTGGAGTACTACTACGTGGCGCAGGACCAGTCCCTTGAGCAGGCCCTGGTTCCCCACTCGCTCGTCGCGATCGAGGCGCCATTCTGGGCGCCCCATGTCGCGGCAAACGACGCCAATGCAAATCTCTTCGCGGGCGCCCAGAGCGCCCTCGAAGAGATGCGCGCTCAGTCCACCCTGCGCGGATCGAGCTTTGAATATTCGGCGTCTCTCTCGGGCTGCGCGGCGGGCTGCAGGCTGAACTTGCCCTTGGAGACGGGGATCGAAGGCGTGACCGCGAAGCTCGTGAAGCAGTACTTTCTCGGTGCTCCCTACTCCGAGTCGGTGCAGATCGTGGACTCCGCGACCGGTAACTCGGCCGAGGTGGTCCTGACCCCGGGCCGCACGGTTTCGCACCTGATGGTGCATCCGGCGGCGGGCGGGATTCGCGTGTTCGACTTCGGGGGTAACGCCCTATGAAGTCCGGCCGCGGGTCAATGGTGGTCGCGGCGGCCCTGACCGCTGCTTTGGCGTGGGGTCTTCGGACCCCACGCCGGGCGGCGGCGCCGGGAGGCCTCGAGGTGAAGGTGGCACCCACGACGTCGAGCCCGGCCGCGAACCCGGAGTTCATCACCGGGTCGGCTGGACCCTATCGGATCGAACCCCCCGCGGGTCCAACGGCAAGCCTGCCGCTCGTGGTTCCCGCGCGGGAAATCCCCAAGGATACGTTTCCCACGGATGCCACGGGACTCCTTCCCCGCAGCTTTGCCCGCTATGAAACCTTGGGTTCCAAGGCCCTCAGAAGCGGAGACGAGGAGCGCGAGTGGCGCGCCCTCCTCCAGGACGGAGCCATGGCTAAGCGTGCATTGGGTCTCCTCGCCCACGCGCCCCGTGCCATGGCCTGGGGCCCCTCCGTGGCCCGCATGGAGGCCGTCGATTTTCTAGAGGAAGCTTGGTCCAAGACCGGGCCGAGACCCGACCTCGAGAACGCCGTGGCCCAGTACCTCGAGGACCATGCCCAGATGGGTCCCGAGATCCCCATCAACGTGCGGCGCATGACCGCCGGGGATCAGATCGAACTCGCCCAGCTCCTGGCCCGCTGGGCGCCCGAGCGTCTGGCCCAGCTCAAGCTCCGTGTGGGTCCTGAGTCACGCATGGGCCGGGTTCTCGCCCTGGCTGAACGCCGTGAACGTGCTTCACGTCCCCAAGGAGGATCTTCATGAAACACGCCCTCTCTTTCGCACTTCTTTTTTCGGTGCTCTCACTCCCTGTCTCCGCCATGGGGGCCAAACGCAGCCCCTTTCAGCTCGTGGTGGATGCGCAGGGCGAAACGACCGTGGTCTCGTGTGAGTTCGCGGGCGGGGCGAGACTTTGGAGTTCCTCAGGACCTCGATCCTCCTGGATCGACCTGGGGCCCCAGGGCGGCGCCCGCCTTTTGGACCGGACGATGGATGCCTCCTCGGTCTCGTTTGATGATCAGCTCAAGGCCCTGAAGGGAACCGATGCGGGCGTTCTGAAAGAAGTCCGGCGGTCCGCCGTCGATGCCCTGGTCCCCACGGCGTCGACGCTTTGCCAGAAGGTGAATCCCGGGATGCCGGGCACGCCGGGAGTCCCCGGGGCCGAGGTGATTCCTTCCTTTGACGAGATTTGGTCACGCGTGGATGCCGATGCCCAGGTGGCCCTCTGTCAAAAGTTCTGGCCCGCCTTTGTCGCAAATCGGGGGACGACCGTAGGACTCGAGGTGCACGTACATAAGGGCAAGCAAACCGACGAAGAGGCCGTCCTCACCCTCACGGCCGCCGACGGGACGTCCCAGACTTTTCAGGGCCGCTGCAAGGCGCAGGCGCCAGGCATCGCCGGCTTTGTTCCGCCCGAGGTCGCTAACATGTCCACCCTCTGGCTCGCGCGGCAGTCCGCCTTGCTCGTTCACCGTCAGACCGTGGAGCGCCGAGTGGAGACCATGACCCAAGGGCTCGCAGCCCTCGAAGAGCAGCGCAAGCATCTGCTTGAGCAGATGGGCCCAGGCGGCTTGGCCCAGATCACGGCCAACTACATCATGCTTCGGACGGATCTCCTCACCGAGGCTTGGAACGATCTCGTGGGGATGCGGGCGGCGTTTCTGGATCAGCTCGTGGCCGGCGGCTGGCTCGCCAAACCCTGAAAGGTCCGGTCCATGACCCGCCGGTAGATGGGCGGAAAGAAGGCGAGCACGGCCATGACCGAGTAACCCCACGGCAAGCGGGGCGCCCCGGGCGAGAGCGAGAGCTTGTGGTACGGCAGCAGGGGCGAAGCGTGGTGGCGTGAGTGCTTGCCCAGGTTGAAGAGCGCCCAGTTGGTCAGTTGGTAGTCCGTGTCCCACGAGTGGCGTTCGGTCACCGGCTCGTAACCACCGGCCGGACGTGCTTTGCGCTCGAGGCCGTAGTGTTCGATGAAGTTGATGGTTTCCAAAAAGAGAACGGCGATCAGGCCTTGCGCCCAGAAGAACACGAGGCCCCACGGACCAAAGGCCGCCGTGAGCCCCGCGGAGATCGCGAGCGAGATCAGAAGATAGTGGCCCATGCGGTTCTGAAGGAGCCGCTCCAGCGGCGCCCTCTTTTTGAGCCGGCGGGTCTCGATGGCCCAGGCGCTTCTCACCTGGCCCACGATGCTCCGAAACCAGAAGGCATAGAGGAGCTCACCCTTTCGGGCCGTCGCCGGATCCTCGGGCGTGGCCACATGGCTGTGGTGCCCGTGCACGTGCTCGATCCTGAAGTGTGAGTAATTGACGAGGGCGTAGAGCCAAACGCCGAGGCCCCGCTCCCACTTCCTGGGCCGGTGAATGAGCTCGTGGCCCACGTTGATCCCGAGACCCGCCGACATGAGGCCCATGCCGAGGGCGGCGCCCCAGAATTCCCAGCCATGGGTCGCAAGCGCGCTGAACTTTTGGATCACAAAGACCAGGGCGACGGTGAGCAGCGGGGGCGCCACGTAGGCCATGGAGTCCATGAGGCGCGCGGTGGCCGCGTCCGGCCGCGGCGGATTTTCTTTCTCGGGTCCCACCCAAAGGTCCATCAGGGGATGGAGCCCGAAGGTCAGGAGCAAGGGAGCAATCACCCACGGCCCGCCTTGAAGCAGGGCCAGGGTCGAGAGGGCCGCGAGGACGTAGGCGCTCAGAAAAGGCGCCGCGAGTTCGAGGTTCATCCTGCCTCCGAAAACACCATGGCCCGCGCGAGGGCCAGGTCGTGGTTGGATCTGCCCCAAAGTTCTTTTGCGTGGGGGCCCATGGCCGCGCGGGCCGCGGCCGAAAGGCTCCAGGTCAGGACCGCCTGCCGGAGAGAAGCCGGGTCCCTCAGGCGCGGGCCGCCCCGGGCCTTGAGAAAACGCTCGACCCCCGAAAGGAGCGGCAGCACCTCTCGCGAGAGCATGGCGTAGCCCTCGCCCCCCGGGTTCACGAGCTCACGCATGAAGAGCTGCTGCGAGGCCGGATACTCCTCAGCAAAGGCCAGGTACTCGGTCACCAGACGTTCGACCGCCTGGGCGGCGGTGTCACGGGCCCTGAAAACCTTCCACAGGCGCCGCCTCAGAAACGAAAAGGTGGCCTGGACGGCCTCTTGGTAGAGCGCCTCCTTGGACTCAAAGTAGTGAAAGAGCGAGGCGCGCCGGATGCCGATCCGGGCGGCGATGTCCTCGAGTCTAGCGCCCTCAAAGCCGCGGCGGCCGAACTCTTCTCCGGCGGCTTCTAAAATGCGGCTGCGGGTATCCGCCTGGAGCGGATCCTTCTTGGGACGGGCCATATTAATAATCTACTCTAAAGTAGATTACCGGTCAAGGTGGCCCCGACCGTGGAAGCCGTCCTTCTATTTACGCTTCTTGGAGCCCTTGGCCTGCATATACAGGCCCCCCATGACCGCGGAACTCGTGAGCTCGATGGCGACAAAGGCCACCATCATGGAGGTGGGTTGGCCGTCGGCCAGGATCCCAAAGACCCGAGAAATCCCGAAGCCGCCGATGCAGACGGACGCGGCGAGGAGCCCGGTCAAAAGGTGCTCCTTCTTGAGGGCGCAGTAGAGCAGAAAAAGACCAAAGCCCCACTCAAACCCGCCGTAGGTGGCCCGCAGGTCCGTCTTGGCCATGGAGGTGGGGAGTTGAATGTCCACGTAGCCTGCCATCTCGACGGGCCAGAAGAGAAACGAAATGCCCAGGCCCAAGAAGGCCAAGGCCGCCACCGTCACGAGCGCGCGTTGAAGTTTCATGGCCGGAAATATGCCATAGTCATGGCGTGCCGGTCGCAAAATCTCACCCAGCGCTACCCGCTCTCTACGCGACGCTCTCGGCGCTGGCACCGCTTCCACCCACCGAGGCGGAGAATCTCCGGGCCGCCATCAGAGAAGAAAAGCTCGCGGCCGGCGGGAGCATGAGCCCCCAGACCATTGGCTTTGTCATCACGGGGCTCCTTCGCGCGTTCTACGTGGACGCGGACGGAAAGGAGCGCACCAAGGCGTTCTGGCCCGAGGGTGTCCTGGCCTACAGTCTCGGCGCGACCCAAGCCCATCCAGGCGCGAGCGACGAGGACCTCGAGGATTGGACCGTGCAGGCGGTCGAACCGTCGCACGTCTTTACCCTCGCCCTGGCCGACCTCGATCGGCTCTACGGCGGCCACCCCTGCTGGAACCACATCGGCCGCGTGTTCTGGCAGCATGCCTACCGCGAGAAGATGGTGCGGGAGCGTGAGTTTCTGCTTCTGTCGGCCACCGAGCGGTACCGTCGCCTGGCGGGGCGGGACCCGGCCCTGCTCGACCGGATCCCCCAGTACCTCGTGGCCTCGTACCTAGGCATCACCCCCGTCGCCCTGAGCCGTCTCCGTGGCCGCAAAGTCCCGGCCAAACGCCCACGCCGCTGATTAACCCCGGTTAACGACCTGGGAGGCCCGCCGCGTTAGTTCTCCCGCCTGAGGAGATCTTTATGAACCGGCTCTTGAGCGTGATGGTGAGTGTCCTTTTCTTGGGTGCCTGGGCACCTCTTTCGGCACAGGCCATGGGCAAACCCAAGCTGGGGGACATGGCAGGCTACTACCGGCTGTCGGGCCCTTGCACCGGGGCCGAGTGGGACGTCAACGAACCCAGCAAGAAGACGGCCCTGCCCCGGGCTTTCGTCCCCCTCAATCAGCAGGGCCGTGGCGCCATGGACCCCGCGCTCCAGGAGTTCAGGCTCGAGCAGGACACCCCCGACTCCATCGCCATCAGCTATCGGGCGCCGACGGGCGCGATCCAGCGCACGGTCCTTCTGTCATCGCCCGGCCGCAAGGTCCACGCGGGCGGCGGCAGACTCTCGCTCGACGATGAGCGAAAGCAGGGGGGTGGAATCCTGAGCTGGACGGAGTTTTCGCGCTTTGATGCGCAGCTAAAGGGGGGGCGCCTCACTGCCCGCTGGCAGGTGAGCGAATCCGCGTATCAGATGCGGCAGACGTGCATCTTTGAACCGGTCCTGCCCGCCCCCGCGCCGATCGAGCCGCCCGTGGACGAAAACTTTCAGTGCAAGGCGACCCTGCAGGAATCCGTGCCCTACCAGGTGCGGGTGGGTTTGGGCGAGTCGTGGCCCGCGCAAGAGATCTACCGCAAGGTCTTGAGCCCGGGTGCCTCTGGCGGAGAGGTCATCGAGGTCGCCGGCCGCTGGTTCAATACGTCCTGGCAACAGAACGGTCAGGGCCCTTTTTACGGCGAAATCGATCTCGACGCTTCCAAGGTGACCCTCTGGCACGAGGACTTTGAGATGCGAGACCCGGCTTCGGGCCAGGCAGCGGGTCCGGCTCCGGCCGCGACCGTAGCCAGCACCGACGGGACGGCCGCGCGGGCCTATGAGGTCGAGGTGGGTGCGCATGTCGCGTCCAATTCATGGGCCGTCACGGGTCTGCGGTTCTCGGCCGGAGCTGCGGGTCCCTTGGCCCAGGCCGACGTCATCATCTCGCAGGGGGACCGGACGACGGCGGACGGGACCGTGGGGATTTCGCTCGCTCCGTATTCCACCGCGGCCGAAATCGAGGGGCACACGCTCGCGACGGGCGGCATGGTTCCGTCCGCGGTCCTCCAGGTTCACTGCTCAAAACCGTCGGCCCGTCCTTGAGACCGCGACTCTTAGTTGACTCCGGCGTCGGGTAACGGCTATAGGGTCGTCAAATGGACGATGACCCTGCCGGTAACCCGACGCCATGGAAGAAGACTTCGACTTTGATCCATCCAGCGTCAGCGCTCTTCAAGCGCAGTGGCCTGAGCTCGATATCGAGCGTCGGCGGGAATACTTTTTTCGTCTCCCACGTCCGGACGCAGAAGAGCTCTTTTTAAGCCTTTCGGCCGACCAGCAGATGGAGCTGGCGGCGTTTCTCCTGCCCAACGAGATCCGGTCCTGGGTCCGCCTGCTCGAACTCGACGACGCCGCCGACTTCATCCAGCAGTGGCCCGTCGAGCAGCGCGATCGCGTGCTGGGGCTTCTGGACGACCA
>DATJFU010000473.1:0-6988 GCA_035495495.1 Bdellovibrionota bacterium | reverse complement strand
GGAGTACATGCTGACGGCCACGCTATGGGCGTAAAGGTGGTCGGCGTGTTCGTTGAGAAGGTCCAGTAGATTGAAGATGTCGTCGTGCTCGCTGATCACGCTGAGAACGCTCTTGGTGTAGTCCTTGACGTCGTCAAAGTCCTCCCGGGATGCATGGTCGACGTAAAGCTTCTCGAGAATGACTTCGCCCGTGTGGCGCAAGAAGTTCCTTTTCTTCTCCTTGGAGATGAAACTGGCTTGGCCGAGCCTGCGCGCGATCTTGAGGTTCATGCCCACGTACTCGCCGAAGTCCTCTTTCTTGAGCCACAGGTTATTGAGGCCGCGGGTCTTGTAAGCCTTGATGCGGTCCAAGGAGATGTCCTCGCCCTTGTAAGCGATCTTGACCACCTGGCCCGACGGAAGTTTGAGAAAGATGTTGTAGGGGATCTTCGCCCCCGACACGAAGTCCTCGATGGGGATCTTCATGAATTCGGACTCGCCATCCGTTTTTGCCGTCGCTGGCTGGCCGCCGGCAGAAGGGGCATCGGATGCCGCGGGCTCTCCGAGCGCCACGCGGATCTGCGTGAGGAGGTCCTCCTTCTTAAAGGGCTTGGGTATGAATCCGTCGGCGCCAAGCTCGATCGCCTCGCCCGTTTCGGTGATCTCAGAAAATCCAGTCATTAATATGACGGGACCCGGCTTCGTCTTTTTGATCCAATGCAGGAGTTCGATGCCATTCAGGTTGGGCATCCGGATGTCAGAAACCACGAGGTCAAAGTCCTCGAGCGCGAGGATGCCCTGGGCCTCTTTGCCGTCGCCCGCTTCAGAAATCGCGTAACCCGCGTTTTCCAAAAGCTTTTTTATCACACCCCGGAACGAGGCGTCATCTTCGACGACCAGGATTCGACTCACGTTGGCATCGCCCTTCGGTAGGTATGACCCATTGTCATTTTGGTCGGGACGAAAGGTCAAGCAATTGCGGGTCAATGAGTTCTTTTGGATGCCGCCGATAGGAGAGAAGAGGAGGACTGGAGTGCGTCCGGTGATTGCCGCAATGCGCAGTGTCTGGGATCGCCTGATTCACAGCGGGCTCACTCCGGACATGCCCGCAGACAAGATTCACAGGATCCAGCTGGTGAGCGGGGTGTCGATCCTATTGACGCTGGCGGCCTCTCCCTATCCCTTTGTTCTCTTGGCGCTTCATCTGGTCGAGCCAGCTCTCGTCATGGCTGGGTCTGTTCTGATGGGGTCCTTGATGTTCGCCCTCAGCCGCTCCGGCAGGCCGGGCGCGGCGCGGGTCGGAATTCTCCTCTCTTCCAACGCGACGGTCGCCTACTTCAGCATCATCCTGGGCGAGCGGTCGGGCGTGCACGAAACGTTCTTGCTGATGGCGGCCATGGCCGCGGTGCTCTACTCAGTCAAGGAGCGATTGCGCCTGGCCCTCGCGCTCGCCGTCCCGTTGGCGCTTCTGTGGATGGTGAAGACCATTGACTCCGAACGGCCAGCGGCGATCGCGATGACCTCCGAGCAGTTTCGGATGTTCGAGACCTTGATTCAGATCAGCGTGATGGCGGCCCTGACCGGGCTGATTCTCCATGCGCGCGGCGCGCTTGCCGCCGCGGAGCAACGCCTCCTCGAGTCGTTGCGCCAGGAGGCCAATCAGCAGAGACGCCTCAAGGAGCAGAACGACCAGCTCGCCGCGGCGTCGAGGTTTGCCTCGGTCGGCGAGATGGCCGGCAACATCGCCCACGAGATCAATACGCCCCTCGGGGCCGTGCTTCTCTCGAGCCAGACGATCAAGGACGAACTCTCCAAGCCGGATCCAGACCTGGCCATGGTGACGATGATGGCCGACGCCATCGAGGCCACCACCGAACGGATCGCCAAGATCGTGGCCTCCCTGCGGAGCCTCACGCACCGGCGCAGCAACATCAAGCCCCTTCCCGCCAAGGCGGTGTCCGTGATCGAGGACGTGCTTCTCATCAGCTCAGAGCGGCTCAAGATCAAAGGCATCCGGTTGGAATGTCATGTCCCGCGTGGCCTGGACCCCCGCGTGCAGATCGGCGAGGTGGAGCTGGGTCAGGTGCTTCTGCAGCTGCTGACGAACGCGGCCGATGCGGTCGAGGTGCTCCCCGAAGCGTGGATCCGAGTCGAGGTCGGCGCGCAAGGGTCACGGCTCGCGATCTCGGTCGAAGACTGCGGGCGGATGCCGCCCGAGGTCCGGGGGCGCATCTTTACTCCCCTTTTCACCACTAAGTCGGTCCACGGCACGGGCCTGGGGTTGACCATGTGCCGGAGCTTGCTCCGGTCCAGCGGCGGTGACCTCATGTTGGACCAGGAGTCCGAGCACACGCGGTTCGTGATCACGGTACCGATGGTGGCGAACGCCGGCGCACAGGCGCGGGCATCCTGAATCAGATTCCGGTCGAGAGTCCGCCGTCCAGATGAATGACCTCGCCGGTCATGTAGGACGCGCGATCGGAGCAGATGAACGCGGCCAGATTGGCCACGTCCTGGGGGTCGCCGATGCGGCCCAGGGGGATCTTCTTGATGAACTGCTGGCGGATTTCATCCGGCACCTGGCGGGTCAGCACCGACTCGATGAGGCCTGGGGCGATGGCGTTACAGCGGATTCCGTGCCGGGCCAGTTCGACCGCCCAGGTGCGGGTCATGCCGACGACGCCGGCCTTGGAGGCGGAGTAGTTGGTTTGGCCGATGTTACCGAGCCAAGCCACGGACGAGATGTTGAGGATCACGCCCTTCTTGTTCTTGATCATGACCTCGGCGCATGCCTGGCCCATGTTGAATGGCCCTTTGAGATTGACCCGGATCACCTCGTCCCAAAGCTCTTCTGAGAGCTTGTGGAGCATGGCGTCCCGGGTGATGCCCGCGTTATTCACCAGAATCGTCACCGGTCCAAGCTTTGAGCAGACCTCGTCGGTGAGCGCGCGGGCCTGGTCCCGCGCCGACACGTCGTGGGTGCTCACGAGGGATTTTCTCCCGAGAGATTGAACTTTCTTGGCAATGTCCGCGGCGCCTTCAGCGCTGAGATCGTTCACCGCCACGTGCGCTCCCTGGCGCGCGAACTCCAACGCCATCGCGGCGCCCAGGCCACGGCCAGCGCCGGTGATGAGTGCAACTTGGTCTTGTAGATCCGCCATGGCAGCCTCGATGGTGCGACTTCTTAGATGGTCTTTTATGGATTCGTCGAGATGCTACCACGCTCGACGCGAGCCACAAGCCCCGGCAACGCGGTGTTTTGCGATTTATTTAAGGGGCCTCAAATTTGCAAATCAGCCTTTTGTAAATACACTCAATGAATCTAATTCGGCAGTCATTGCCTAGGGGGGACAGTATGAAACCATGGAAGGCGTTTTCCGCGCTATTTGCGGGCTCGCTTGCGGTCATTGCCGCGGCGCAACCTGCTCACGCGGAGTACCAAGCAGGTGAGGTGATCGTGAAGTACAAGTCCGGGTCGGTGCGCACCCGGGCTGTCATGAACGATCTTTATGAGCGCAGCGGCGTCCGTGACGTGCATCGTCTCGGAACCATGATGCCCGACTTTGAGCGGCTTTCGCTCAATGAGGGTGTTTCGGTGCAAGACGCCATCCGTTCGCTCGAGGCCGATGGGATCGTCGAGTACGCGCAGCCCAACTACATCATGAGCATCCCCGAGGGGCCGCACTCGTTTGAACCTCCTCCGGGAAGCCACCCCTTGGATCCGGCCCTGCCGTGCATCCCGGGCATGGACATCCCCAACTGTGATCCCAATGCCTGCATCATTCCGGGCCTTCCGTTTCCCCCCGGCTGCCACGACAGTGGTGGCGGTGGTGGAGGCGGCGGCGGCGACGATCCGGGTAACCCCCCGGCTCAACGTCCCGCGCTGCAGGATGCGCCCGCCGACGTGAACCCGCCGGTGGCCGATCCCAATCTGAGCCAAGCTTGGGGCATCGCCAAAATCGGCGCCGACAAGGCTTGGGCCACGCACAAGGGCAGCAAGGACTTTGTGGTCGCCGTGATCGACACGGGCATCGACTACAACCACGAAGACCTCGCGTTCAACGTGTGGCGTAACCCGAACCCGACGCAAAACGACATCGTGGGCTTTGACTTCATCCACAATGACGGCCTGCCGTTCGACGACCAGGGCCACGGAACCCACACCTCGGGTACCGTCGGCGCCACGGGCGGCAACGGTAAGGGCGTGTCGGGCGTCAACCAGCGCGTTTCCATCATGGCGGTGAAGTTCCTTTCGAGCGCGGGCTCCGGAACGACGGCCGATGCCATCAAGGGCATCGACTACGCCATCGAGCACGGGGCGCGCGTCCTCAGCAACAGCTGGGGCGGCACGGGTGATGACGACAACAACGCTCTTCACGACGCGATCGACCGCGCCAAGGCCAAGGACGTCCTGTTCGTGGCAGCGGCCGGTAACGACGGAGTGAGCAACGATAGTGGATCGCAGGTCAGCTACCCGGCTGGCTTCGACAACGACAACCTGATCGCCGTGGCCGCGTCGGATTCCAACGATGGAATGGCTAACTTCAGCAACTACGGCGTGGTCTCGACCGACCTGGCGGCGCCTGGCGTGAGTGTGTACAGCAGCACGCCTGGTAACCACTACGCGTCGGAATCGGGAACCTCCATGGCTTGTCCGCACGTGGCGGGCGCGGCGGCCCTGATCTGGTCCAAGAACCCCAGCCTGACCTACAAGCAGGTCAAAGACATCCTGCTGGGAACCGTGGACAAGGTGCCGGCGTTCTCGGGCAAGGTCCTCACCGGGGGCCGCCTGAACGTCATGAAAGCGCTTCGCTCAATGGAATGAGTGGTAAAGGCCAAGGAACTGGCCTTGGGGGCCCTTCTCCGAAAGGAGAAGGGCCCTTTTGCTTTTTGAATCCGCCAGCCTCTGATATCTGACGCCCCATGTGGATCACTGACCAGCAGGCCGCGCCCCGGGAGCTTGTCGGGGGCAAGGGGCGCCAGCTCCTGCTGCTTCGGTCGTGGGGTCTGAACGTTCCCCCGTTTGGCGTGGTGACCACCGAGGCCTACCGGGGGTGGAAGAGGACTGGCCAGCTGCCCGGCGGACTCGTCGAGCGAATCCACGAGTCCATGCGGTCCTGGGGGGCGGTCCGCGTGGCCGTACGTTCGAGCATGACGGCCGAGGACGGGGCAAAGAGCAGCTACGCGGGCGTCATGGAGACGTTTCTCGAGGTGGAGCCGGGATCCGTCGCCGAACGAATCGTCGACTGCTTTCGCTCCCTCGATTCGGACCGCGCGCGCGCGTATCACGAGGCCCGATCGGGATCGGACCAGGAGCCGCTCGAGGCCGCCGTGGTCGTGCAGGCCATGGTCGCCGCGGAGTCGGCGGGCGTCGCGTTCAGCCGGGCGCCCACCGGAAATTCGGCTTTTGTCTACGTCGAGGGTGCGCCGGGGCTGGGTGAGGCCGTGGTCTCCGGCCGGACGGAGGTCGATGGATTCTGGTGGGACCGCTTCGGCGCCGAGATTCGGCGCGCGGGTCCTGCCTCACGGGACGCCTGTCTGTCGCACGATGCGCTCCGGGAGCTCACGGATTGCGTGGTAGAGCTCGAGGCTCGTCTCGAATCCCCCTGTGACGTCGAGTGGGCGTGGGCGGGTGGCCGCTTTCACTACCTTCAGATTCGACCCATCACTCAAAAATTCCCAAAGCTATCCGTCTACGTGGATACCAACCTGGCCGAGAGTTACCCGGGGCTCACGAGCCCGCTCACCTCGGACTTTGTCCGCCTCATGTACAGCAGGGTCTTTGAAGAAGCCTCGAGGTGGATCGGGTTCTCAGAGGCGCGGATCGATGCCCTCGGTCCCGCCTATCGCGACCTGGTGAGAAACTTCGAGGGCCATCTCTATTACCACCTCAACCGGTACTACGCGGTCCTGGCCTCGCTTCCCGGAGGACCTCGCAATCTGGATTCGTGGCATCGCATGATCGGTGGAAAGCTGCACGGGGCGGTCGAATACGAGCCGGCCCCTCCCTTGGGATTTTTCGGAATCTGGAGAGTTCGGTTGGCGCTGGCGCGACTCGCACTTTTCTCACGGCGATACTTTGGAGGATTTGTGTCTTCGGCGCGCGCGCGGGCCGGGGCGCTCGACGCCGAGCTGGCTCAGTGCCGGGCCCGCGGAACGGCAAGGGACACGCTGGCCCTCTTCTCGAGATCTCTCGCCGATACGGGGGGCTGGGGTCTCCCGGCCGTGAACGATCTCTTTGTCATGGGAGGGCTGCGGCGCATCGAGTCCATTCTCAAAAAGAGCGGGCAACCCGTCGAGGGCGCCTCTCGCCTGCTTCGCACGTCCGAGGGCGTGGAGTCGTTGCGGCCTCTCCGGGATCTTCAGGCCATCTGCACCCGATGGGCGGCCCACGGGCCGTGGGTACCTGCGCTCGAGCGCGCCATCGCCAAGCCATCCGAGGCGTGGGTGATTCTCAGGGACGCGGGCCTGGGTGAGGCGACGGTCGAACTTCAGGCCTTTCTCGATCGCTTCGGAGACCGGGCATTTGAGGAACTCAAGCTCGAGTGCCCGACCTTCAGGCAAGATGTGGCTGGCTTTCTCTCGCTCTGCCGTTGGCTCACCACGAGCTCGGTTGCCCACGACCCGGCTGTCCCCTCGGGTCAGGGGCCACTGCCGCGCATGACTCCAGGTCTCATTCTCGCCGTGTGGTTTACCCGCCGTGCGATCCGGATCCGCGAAAGCACCCGCCTTCTCCGCGGCCATTATTACGGTTGGGTGCGGCGGGCGATCCTGCAGGCGTCCGAGCAGCTGGCTTCGGAGCGGCCGGGGATCTTTGGCAGGTTTTCGGCCTCGGACTACTTTGGATTGAAGCTCGATGACCTGATGGGCTACGGAGGCGGAACGCTCTCGGCCGACGAGCTCGGTCAGCGGGTCAGCGCGGGCGCGGGCTGGTCGCGACCGGGCATGTCGTATCCAGAGATGTTCTGCCACCCACGGGGCGAAGAAACTTCTACCGCACCCACCTTCG
>DATJFU010000472.1:0-4108 GCA_035495495.1 Bdellovibrionota bacterium | reverse complement strand
GTCTTCAAGCCCCTGATCGCGCACAACCTGCTCGTCTCCGCGCGCTGTCTGGGCGACGCCGCCGAGAGCTTTGACCTGCACTGCGCGCAGGGCATTGAACCCGTCAACGCCCGGATCCGCGAACTCCTCGAAAACTCGCTGATGCTCGTGACGGCTCTGAACCCGGTCATCGGCTACGACAAGGCGGCGGAGATCGCCAAGAAGGCCCACAAGGAGGGCCTCACCCTGCGCGAGGCGACGTTGAAGCTGGGTTACCTCTCCGACGCGGATTTCACCAAGCACGTGAACCCGGATCACATGGTGGGCAAGCTGCCGGAGCTTTGAGCCTGGGATGCCAACGCCGGCATGAACGCAACGGGCTGTTGCGTTGGGGCGGTCAGGACCGCCAGCGATGGCTCGAACGCAACGGACTGTTGTCTTGGCGAAGTCAGGACCGCCGTCACGGATGGAACCGCAACCGTTGGTCGGAGAGAATCAAGCGCAGGACCGACGCTTCGTGTTCGGATAGCCCCTGCGTCAGTCTACTCAATGAAGATCGGTTGACCTTGGCCCAGCGAGCCAGTTCTGCGTCGCTGTAGCGGGTGAGCAGCCTTGCGGCCCGGATGCACAGACTTCGGTGAGCGCCCTTCAGCAGTTGGGGACTCCGCGGCGCGCGGGCCGCAATGGAAACAACCTCGCCAATTTGACTCAGGCCCCAGTCCGCGCTGCTCCGGCCCTCTGTCTTCGCCCGCTGGGGCGGGGCCGTCCCGACCACCTGCACGGCGGAGTCCGCGGAGGTATATCGATGGAGCCTATCGCCCACTCCGATCGCGGACCAACCCAAAGCTTTCGACCAGTATGCGATGTCCGGCCAAGGGTCGAGAACAGCTCCCACCCAATCCCGATGGGTCGACCATTCCCATTCAAGAGGGTCACGGGCCAGCTTGGCGCGGCAGGGGTTGAGATGGACGTACCGGATCTGGCGCAGCAGATGGTGGCGGTCCGGGATCCCGATCGGTTGCGGCACCGGATCCCAGAGATCAACGACGCCCAAACCTTTCTTCACTGGAATGAGCAGGGCGGCCAGCTTTCTGGGCAGGCTATTGGGGTTGCCCCGGGTAATCAGATGAAGATGGTTAGGCATGAGAGCGCAGGCCGCCGACTCCGGAAATGTCTTGCGGAGCGCCGTCCATACCTGCCGAGCAATCTCGTCATTGGCAAATGGCGTCCGACCCGGCCGCGCTCGAGCTACGAGGTGGAAAGCGATATTCTGGCCCATTGCCCGGACACTGCATGGTTCGTACCGGATTTACGCCCACCAGATTGCAACGGACCGTTGCATTCCCGCCTCCACGACCGAAGACGGGACCTTTAAGGCAACGGGGCGTTGTCTTGCATTCCCTGTTCGTGAATGCGGTCAAAATCCCGGTCAAAGTCGGGGTGCTGTGTGCCCGCGACGCGGTCCCAAAACGTGGTGTAGAGGCCAAAGTTGTAGGTGTAGAGCCGATGGTGCTGGGAGTGGTGGGTGGCACCGATGAATCCGCGCCCCACGGTGGCAGAGATGCCCTTGGCCGCCGGGTAAAGTTCCACTCCCAGATGGTTGACCACACTCGAGACCGCCATGAGCAACAGGTACACGCCGATCGCAGCTGGGTGCAACGGAAGAACGAACGGCAGGACCAGCAGAATGGCGTGCGTGAAGAAAATTTCCACGGGGTGGAACGAGAAAGCCGCCCACGGGCCCGGCCTCACGAACTGGTGATGGACCCGATGAAGGATCGAGTAGAACGGCTCGCGATGCAGCAGTCGGTGCATCCAGTAGAAATACGTCTCGTGAACGAATCCCATGAGGGGCACGCTCAGGATCAGGTACATCCAGCCAAAGCGCCCCGCCTCCAAGTAGATGAGGGTCCTGCCGGTCTGCCAGGCCCGAACTTCCCAGGTGATCAGGCCCGCGAGTGCCACCGATGCCGCCAGGGACCACAGGACCTCACTGCGGATTTGGCGCCGGTCGGCCGGCACCGAGTCTACGGCGCGGCCGTGCCGCAACGTCCCGTTCTTGCGCCAGACCCAAAGGCGGAGGACTTCGACCGAGACCCCGTATCTCGCCACGGCCGCCGCGAAAACCGCGAGAGCCAATAGCGACCAGGGCAGCACTCCACCTATGTGATGGAACCCCCGATCAAAACCGGACCATTGAATGATGGCGTTAGCCCACTGACCCAGGTCCATGGCTTCTCCAGAATGCCACGGGACACCTGCCCGCCGCTGCGGGCAGGACTTGCAGCCGTCAACAATTTACCGTCGCCTAAGCGGTGCTGCCCGCAAGACAACGATCTGTTGCTTTGGCGCCGTCAGAAAGGCCTCTGTCCCGCCCAACGCAACGGCTTGTTGCCTTGGGCGGCCTCGGCGGCCGGAGAGCTTGCCAGCCTTCTGACGCCGGCCTCAGGCGTGAATTTTGGAGCGCGGGCCGCCCCCGCGGTTTTTCTCGATGTACTCCACGACCATCCCGGCGAGGTCCTTCTCCGTGGCGCGCTCGATGCCTTGCAGGCCCGGCGACGAGTTGACCTCCATCACGAGCGGACCGTGGTTGGACCGCAAGAGGTCCACGCCGGCCACGGCGAGACCCATGGCTTGTGCCGCGCGGACCGCGGTGCTGCGCTCCTCCGGCGTGATCCGCACGGCCATGGCCGAGCCACCCCGGTGGAGGTTGGAGCGAAACTCGCCTTCGGCCGCCCGGCGACTCATGGAGGCGATGACTTTTCCACCCAGAACAAAGCAGCGGATGTCCATGCCCTGAGCCTCTTCGATGAACTCCTGCACCAAGAAGTGCGCGTTGAGTTTTCTGAACGCGTCGATGGTGCTCTCAGCCGTTCTGCGCGTTTCGGCCAGCACGACGCCCCGGCCCTGGGTGCCCTCGAGAAGCTTGATGACCAGGGGCGGGCCGCCCACCATGCGGATCAGCTCATGGGTGCGATGGGTGGAATGGGCGAATCCCGTGACGGGCATGCCGATGCCCTTTCTGGACATCATCTGGAGGGCCCTGAGCTTGTCGCGCGAACGGCTGATGGCGATGGACTCGTTGAGGGTAAAGACGCCCATCATTTCGAACTGCCGCACGACGGCGGTGCCGTAAAAGGTGATCGAGGCGCCGATCCGCGGGATGACCGCGTCCACGTCCTTGAGCGGGCCGTCCTGGTAGTGCACCTCGGGCTTGTGCGAGGTGATGTTCATGTAGCACTTGAGCGGATCGATGACCAAAGCCTCGTGGCCCTTGGCCTGGCAGGCTTCGACCAGGCGCCGGGTCGAGTAGAGACCGGGCTTGCGAGAGAGAATCACGACGCGCACGGATCAGGTCTCCCGGGTCTTGCGGGTCGCGCTCGAACCCGCCCTGAGGTCGCGGACTCGCCCGGCCACGTATGAGACGCCGGGATCCACGACAAAGTGGCCCGAGAGCGCCGCGCGGCCCACGAGCATGCGATATCCCATGGGGGCGCGGTCCACGAGGGTCACCTCGACGTCCCACTGAACGCCCGCGAGCGACATGCGCGTGCGCACGACCGGACGCTCAGTCACTGCGCCGGACGAGCTCTTGACCCGCCGCACGTCGACCAGGTCGGCCTCGACCAGGACGGCTCGATCCAGGTTTCTGCGAGAAGGATGGACCCTGAAGCGCACGCGCTTTTTGCCGCCGACGACGATGTGCTTGACGTCGGTGGCGTGGACGGCGCTCGTGCGGGCCCCCGTATCCATCTTGGCCAGAAGCAGGGCGATTCCCCACTCGGGGAGCCCGACCCATTCACGCCAACCGATGACTTTGGAGCCCATCAGCGTTTGAGCATATACCCGGCCCCGTACACGGTCGAGAGCCGCGAATCGAGGGCGGGAATCTTGCGCCGCAGGCTGGCGATGTGGGTGTCGACCGTGCGGTCCGACACCACGGAGTCCTTCCAGATGGCCTCAAGGATCTCCGCCCGCGAAAGCACGCGGTCCGCGTTCTCGACAAAGAACTTGAGGAGGCGAAACTCGAGAACGCTCACTGGGATCTGCTCGGACCCCTCGCGGACCTGGAGCTTGAGCAGATCCAGCGTCAGGTCCCCGAAGCTCAGGGACTTGCGCTCCTGGCCAC